>JALVRI010000373.1 GCA_027031325.1 Desulfobacteraceae bacterium | reverse complement strand
AGCCGTGGGTAATCCTGGGCCAGGATACTGTCCAGGCACCTGCCGATGCTGGCCGAAGCATTTCTGCAAAAGCAGATTATCGATACCAGGGGTGGTTGATCGGCTTTCATCTCGCCCTCTTCCCCTTCCCGGCAGCCGTAGTCGTCATCAGCCTGCCGGCCTCCAGACCACGTAAGAATGGCTGTCGTTATAGATATTTCCGAAGCGCTGGTGATGATGGGCCATGATTTCCAGGACACCCTTTGCTTCAAGTTTTTTGAGCGCCGGCCAGAAACCTTCAAGGTAGTTGCGCCGGCGATGATAAGCCAGGGCCAGGTAGTCAAGCAGTATTTCCGGATCGTAGAACTCGGCGATGCACTCCACATGGACGCAAACGGCCGGTTTCTTTCGAACCAGAAAGCGCAGAAATGGTTCAAAGTTATTGCCAACCTGTTCCAGGGCCCCGAAAGTCAGGACACCGGCGCAAGGCCCCAGGGGCAAAGCATGATCAGGCCGGTAAAAATCGAAATATCCTCCCCGGACCCGCAATCCCTTTTTTTCCCTCAACAAGTCGGCTATCTGGCAGCTGGCATCGGTCCAGTCGAAACCGTAGATTTTCTTTTCCGGAAACAGGGAGGCCAGCCTGGCCAGATGGAAACCGGATCCGCAACCGAATTCGAATATCTCATCCACGTTTGAAAAAAAGCGCTCGAACAGCCAGCTGCGAAAGACCTCGGTAACCTTGCGCACCAGGTGGTGACTTGTGGCCATGTAAAGCTCGCGCTCATACCTGAAAGGGGCCATGGCCTTGTAATATCCGGGCACCAGAGCATCCAGCTCCCAGCCGCTTGCAACGAATCGCTCCAGGTTACAGCTCCAGCCCTTTTCCCACTGCTGGAGGCGGTGACTTCCGCAGGTTTCCAGCCCCTCAGACAGGATCGCCCCCACAATTTCAAGCAGCAGGCTGTCCCGTTGCCCTTTGTCAAGCGGCTTGTAAAGCAAGGGCCGGGTTCCCAGGCAATCCCTGTAGATTCGATCCAGGCTTCCCGGGCCGGCACCAAACAGCCTTTCAAGCCCGGCCAGGTCGAGAACCAGGTCTCCGGCACCAGCGCCCTTTTCCCCTTTTCCGGAAATCCTGTCGGGGGAAACATCAACCGCCGCGCAGGTGTCTGCCTGACTTTGGCTACCGGACAACTGCATAAGAAACGGTCCCCCCGAATGCAAACCTCTGGATACGCAGGTTGTTGATACCGAGCTTTTCAATAACGGCTATTGTTTCGCCGGGCCACATTTCATGGTTCAGTTCGTCGAAAGCGATTACGCCGCCTTTCGGAATCCTGGGAGCAAGGAGTTCAAGCGCCACGGCCGTTGGCTCGTAAAGATCGAAATCGAGCCACAAGAGGCTGACCACAAGGTGTGGAAAGCGCCGCAGGAAATCCGGCAGGGTTTCGGCCACGTCACCTTTTACCAGTCGCACCTTGGGAATGTGCCCCAAAAAACGGCTCTGGTCGTAAAGCTCGATGCAGCGCTCCAAATCCTGGTAACTGTCCAGGGCCAGTCCGCCCGGTTTGCACTGGACGGCCCTGGCCCGGCGGTCTTTTCCGGAGACCCTGACAAAACCCTCGAAGGTATCGAACCCGATTATGTTCCGGGTATGGTTGAGAGGTTCGAAGATTTCGCTCAGCTGGGCCCAGGCCATCAGGCCGCCGCCGTAAAGGACCCCGCACTCGATGATCGAACCGTGAACATGAAGTACCTTGCGGAAAAGCTCGGCCCGGCAGATGAACTTGCGCAAGTCCTGGGTCGGCACGTACTTGGGAAAGTTCTGCAACTTTTCAATGGTGCTGCCGATACTGGAATCGAAGTATTCAGCCGCCCTCTTCCTCCAGTCGATTTCCCATCGTCTGGTACGCTCCGGCTCGGTAAAACGCGATGGGTCAGGCGGCCTCTGCTCCATTGCCTCGCTGCTTGGCGCTTTGGTCGTAGAAATCGTTTCCATGATAGATTGCACTGATCCTTTCATGTTCTTTGGGCGAAAGACGCGGCAGGTTGCTTGCCAGAACGTCTTCATCGACCTGCCCGGGTGTCAGCATCCCCGGAATGGTCGTGGAAACGGCCCCGAAATCGAGGATGAACCTCAGGGCGGCCTGGACCTGGCTGCGACCTGTCCCGCGCCACAGGAAGGCGAACTTGTGCCGGGCTTCGACCCAGCGCCGGCGTTGATCCAGGGGCCAGTTGGCCCGGTGATCGCGGCCGCAAAACTCGTGGTCGGCCTTCAGGGCGTCGCTGAGAAAACCGAAGACAAGCGGCGTGCGGGCAATTATACCGGTTTTCCCGGCGGCCGCGGAAAACAGCCCGTTTTCAAGCGCCCGCTGGTCCAGGAGGTTGAAGTTTACCTGGACAACGGGGATGGCGTACTTTTCAACGGCGTAGAGGGCATCGTCCGGACAGCGGGCCGAAATCCCGTAACACCTGATCTTGCCCTGGCACCGGAAGTCTTCCAACAGTTCCAATACTTCTTCCCGATCGATCACTTCCCTGGGTGGACTGTGGAGTTGGTATAGATCGACGTAATCGGTTTTCATCCGTTTCAGGCTGGCCTCGAGGGCCTTGCCAAGGTGAGCCGGAGAAAAATCCTGGGGCATCCTGAAACCGCGATGGGGTAGCATGCCCCCCTTGGTGGCGATCACGATTTTGTCGCGACGCCGCCTGAAAACCCGGCCCAGCAACTCCTCGCTGTGGCCGTTTCCATACAGGTCCGATGTGTCGAAGAAATTGACTCCCGCCCCGAAGGCCCGTTCGAGGGCTTCTACGGAAACCCTGTCGTCGGTCGGCCCGTAGGCGTCTCCTCCCAGGCCCCATGTGCCGAAGCCTATCTCCGAAACCCTTATCCCGGTTTTTCCAAGAGGCCGGTAGTGCATCCCTGTCTCCCCTTTCCGGCGGTCAAGCTCAGGCCGCCTGTCTGGCAGCCGGTTTCACCCGGGATTTGGAGTACATCCTGATGCGCCCGGGGTTGCGTTCATAGTTTTCGACGAACCAATCGATGGTCTTTGCGAGCCCCACTTTGAAAGGAGTGTAGCTGAAGCCCGAGAGACTGATGAAACGTGAGTTGTCGGTGCTTTTACGCAAAACACCGTTGGGCTTGGAAGGATCGAAACGGATCCTCTGGCGGTCTATGCCCAGCTTGTCTGCGATCATGAAGGCAATCCGGCGGACCGAATTTTCCTCTGTCGTGCCGATGTTGAGAACCTGGGCCTCATCGTAGTTGTCAAGCGCCCAGAAGTAGATCCGGGCAAGGTCCCGGCTGTAGGTGTACTCTCGCAGGGGACTGCCGTCGCCCCAGATGACGATGGGATCGTTGCCATTGCGGGCCTCGTACATCCGTCTGATCAGGGCCGGGAGCATGGGGGCGTCATCGTAATTGAAGTTATCGTTTTCACCGAAGATCCCCGAGGGGATGAGACCGATCACGTTTATTCCGTACTGCTCCCGGTAGGCCCGAATGGCAGGGTCCACCAGGCGCTTGGCAAAAGAAGACCCGTAGTTGGTCGGATGGGGATACCCATCGTGGATGTTATCTTCCTTAAGGGGCAGGGGAGCTGTAGGAGGATACATTCCGGTCGTCAGGGTCATGATGGTCTTGGCCACCTTGAACTTGCGGGCTGCTTCCAGCACGTTGAACGTCATCAGGACGTTGTCCCTGAGCAGGGTTGCCGGGTACTTCATGCTCAGGCCGATACCCCCGCTTACGGCCGCCAGGTGGATAACCGCATCCGGACGCTGATGTCCGAAGAGATGTTCGACCGCCACCGTATCGGTCAGGTCGCAATCACGCGAGGACAAGAACACGAACTGCCGATCGGGATAGTTGCGGCTCTCGGCCCGGATGGCCGTTCCCAGGACAGCACCGGCTCCGGTGACCATGATCTTGCGGTAGGGACTGTTCATGATTCCTCCTGTCAAACGTTGGCATGCTGGTTGCGTTTTATCACCCGGTATCCCTTGATGAGCTCGGCAATTCCCTGCTGGAGACTGAATTGGGGGGCAAAGCCGGTGGCCTCGAACTTGGCGTTGCTGACAATATAATCGCGCTTGTCAGGATCTTGGCCGACTTCGGCCTCCACGAAGTAAAACCCGGGCAGTTGTTTCTGGATTTGCCGGCAAAGCTGCCACTTGCTGAGATTGGCATCACTCAGGCCGACGTTGTACGGTTCTCCGGCAAGACGATCCCAATTTTCAAGACAGTGAATGAAGGCGGCCGCCACATCCCGCACGTGGATGTAATTGCGCATGAAGTGGGCCTGGTACAAGACCACGAAACCGTCGTAAACCGCCCGGTAGGTAAAATCGTTGACCAGCAAGTCGATCCGCATCCTGGGACTGATGCCGAAAACAGTTGCCAGGCGCAGGGTTATGGCCTTACCGGAATCCAGGAG
>JALVRI010000372.1:3077-12930 GCA_027031325.1 Desulfobacteraceae bacterium | reverse complement strand
TCAGCGACCAGGAAATCGCAGACTTTTACCAGAGCCGGCCTGATGATTTCCAAACCGGGGAAATGGTCCGGGCCCGCCATATAATGGTCAGGTTGCCTTTCCGGGCTAGTGAAGAAACCAAACTCGCAGCCTATGAAAAAATCAGCCGGATCGAACAAAAATTGCTGGAAGGGGCGAATTTCGCCTCCATGGCACTGAGGTACTCAGATTGTCCCAGCAAAAGCAGGGGGGGAGACCTGGGATACTTTGCACGTGACCAGGTGATCCCGGAATTGTCCGCTGTCGCCTTTTCCCTGGGGCCGGGCCAAATGAGCCCCATCATCGAATCACGTTACGGGTACCACCTGATTCAGGTCATCGATTCCAAGCCGGCCGGTTTTCTTACCTTCAAACAGGCCCGTCCCCTGATAAAACATTATCTTTTCCTCCATAAAGCACGGAAAGCCGTTGCTGATTTCCTCCAACAGCTAAGGGGCGCTCAAAGTCACCGGTCGGCATCATAAACACCACCGCGGCATTAACCCCGCCGATGCATGTCGCCAGGAAGCGCTTCAGGCGCCATTTTACCACTTTCACCATCCAACCGCTTACCGACAATCGCCAATCGAGACCAAAGGCGGCTCATGATACCATATATGCCGGATTTTGCCTAAAAGTAACCGGTATTATTTTCCCTTGACCGCAGATGATCCCATGGCTTAATTTGAATATTGGATAATATTATGGCAACGGGTGTGGTAGTGTAATTCAATTACAACTAGAAGATTTGCCAGCATATTGTCCAAGGATGGGGGATAGTTGAGGTAACCGATTCACAAAAGGAGGATTGCGTCTTGGCAAATGGTACGGTTAAATGGTTCAACAATCGCAAGGGGTATGGTTTCATAAACGAGGAAGACGGCCGCGATATTTTCGTCCACTTCTCTTCAATTCAAATGGAAGGTTACAAGACCCTCAACGAAGGCGAACGGGTGACCTTCGATGTCGAAGAAAGCGATCGCGGACCTGAAGCCAAAAACGTTCGCCGCATCTGACACCGGCCTGTCCGGTGAAACTTTCAAAGGCATCCGGATACCTCCGGGTGCCTTTATTGAATCCAGAGCCCCGTTTACTCTCCGATTATCTTGACCATTACCCGCTTCGGGCGCCGCCCGTCAAACTCACCGTAGAAGATCTGCTCCCAGGGTCCCGGATCCAGCCGGCCTTCGTTTATGGCCACCACCAACCTCACGCCCCATTATCCCGGATTTTGCACTTCAAATGCCTACAACAAGCAATTTCTTTTCATGCGATCTTCCCGAAACCTGTTTTCATCCGGCTGCCCCCCAGCTTGACATCTTGATATTTTCAGATGAACAAGCTTATATTGCCGGCCATGAATTGGTCAAGCAGCAAGACCGCGGCCCGGATCAAGGCCTTGCTCCCTGAAGCGATGATCGCCGACAGGCAGCGATTCAGGCGGGCTTTGAAAAAACTCACCAAGGGCAAGGCCGATGCCGCAAAACTGAAAAAACTCCTCGATAGCGTAACCGAATCTGTCAGGCGTTGCCGGCAAAGGGCTCTGAATCGCCCTGTCCCGCCGCCTGCCAACGACCTGCCCATCGCCGGGGTCAGGCAAAAGATAATCTCATCCCTGTCCGACTGCCGGGTGATCATCATCTCCGGGCAAACCGGCTCCGGCAAGACGACCCAAATTCCCCAGTATTGTCTGGAAGCCGGCCTGGGGGTCGGGGGAATGATCGGATGTACCCAACCCCGCCGGATCGCGGCCATTACCGTGGCCCAGCGGATAGCCCAGGAGTTGGGCCAAGCCTGTGGGGATGCAGTCGGCTACAAGATCCGCTTCAGCCAGGCCTTGGGCAAAGAGCCGTATATCAAAATAATGACCGATGGCATCCTCCTGGCCGAAATGCAGCAGGACCCCTGGCTGAACCGGTACGACACCATAATCGTGGACGAAGCCCATGAACGCAGCCTGAATATCGACTTTGTTCTCGGTATCCTGCGCCGCCTGCTGGACAAAAGGAAAGATCTGAAGCTTGTCATCACCTCGGCCACCATCGATACCGAAAAATTCTCCCGGGCTTTTGAAGATGCCCCCATAATCGAAATCCCGGGACGTCTCTACCCGGTCAAAACAGTCTACCGCCCGCCGGAATCATTTCAGGGCGAAAAAACCACCCACATCGAGATGGCCGTGGAGGCGATGGCCGAATTGCAGCGCCGCAGGCCCGATGGCCATGTACTTATCTTCATGCCCACTGAACAGGACATTCGCGACACATGCGCCTTGCTGGCCGACCGCAATTGGGCAGGGGTCACTATTTTACCGTTGTTTGCCCGCCTTGCCCCGGGCGACCAGCGCAAAGTCTTCCTTGCCTCCGGCAAGCGTAAAATCATCGTGGCAACCAACGTGGCCGAAACCTCCCTCACCATACCCGGTATCAAGTACGTCATCGACACCGGCCTTGCGCGCATATCCCACTACAGCCCCCGGACCCGTACGACCACCTTGCCGGTTGTGGCCATCTCCCGCAGCAGCGCCGACCAGCGCAAGGGACGCTGCGGCCGGACGGAAAACGGTGTGTGTATCCGGCTTTTTTCTGAGCAGGATTACCAGGCGCGGCCGCGTTTCACCAAACCCGAGATATTGCGCACCAACCTGGCCGAGGTGATCCTGCGCATGCTGGCCCTGAGGCTGGGCCGGATCGACGCTTTCCCTTTCATCGACCAACCCAACCCAAGCAGTATCCAGGATGGCTTCAGGCTCCTGCTTGAACTTGGTGCCATCGAAACCGCCGCCAAGTCGCATACCGGTTACCGGCTCACGGCCACAGGCCGGATGATGGCCAAACTTCCCATCGACCCGCGCCTGGCGCGTATTCTCCTGGAAGCCGCCGGGCGCGGATGCCTCCATCAAGTATCCATAATCGCCGCCGCCCTGAGCATCCAGGATCCAAAGCTGCGGCCGGCCGACAACCAGGCAAGGGCTGACCAGGCTCACGCCCGCTTTGCCGACCCCGACTCCGATTTTATCTGCCTGCTAAACATCTGGAACAGCTACCATCAAGTCGTGGCAGACAGGTCAAGTTGGCGGCAGGTAAAACAATTTTGCCGCGAAAACTTTCTTTCATTCCGCCGGATGCGCGAATGGCGCGATATCCACTCCCAGATAACTTCCATCCTGGAAGAACACGGCATAACCGACTCCGGCAGGATCAAAGAGCAGGACGGGCCAAGGTTCAACGCCCGCTACAAAGCGATTCACAAAAGTATTCTTTCCGGGTTCCTGGCCAATGTGGCAACCAGGATCGATGGCCGCATATACCAGGCGGCCGGGGGACGCCAGGCGATGATCTTCCCCGGCTCGGGCCTTTTTTCTAGCTCGGGGCAGTGGATCGTGGCCGCTGAGATGGTGGCTACAACCAGGCTGTTCGCCCGCCAGGTGGCCAATATCGATCCACTCTGGATCGAGCCCCTGGCAGGCAAGCTATGCCGCTACACCCACCTTGATCCCCACTGGGAGCGCAAGCCGGCCAGCGTGATGGCCACCGAGCAGGTAACCCTTTTCGGACTCGTAATAGATCGCCGCAAGGTTCAGTTCGGGCCGCTGGATCCGGAGAAGGCCGGCCGAATCTTCGTCCGCGACTGCCTTGTCGCCGGCGACCTGGCAAGGCCCTTGCCTTTCATGGTCCACAACCAAAATTTGCTCGACAAGGTGCGGCAAGCAGAAGACAAACTGCGCTGCAGGGACCTGATGATCGGGCCGGAGGAATTGGAAGAGTTCTACCGTCAGAGACTGCCGGGAATCTATGACCTGCGGCGGCTGAAAAGCCTGATCCGCCGCAAGGGCGGCGATGAGTTTCTGCGCCTCGATCCTGATCAAGTATGGCGCCGGCGGCCGGAAGTGCCCCTGGCAGACCGCTATCCGGCAACCATTGAGACCGGTTGCCGCAAAATGCGCTGTAGTTACCGCTTTGATCCTTCCTCAGAGCAGGATGGCGTCACCGTCCATATCCCGGCTAGCGAGGCTGCCGACGTCTCGGCCGAGCGCCTCCAGTGGCTGGTGCCCGGCATGCTCCCGGAAAAGATCGTTGCCATGCTCAAATCCCTGCCGAAAGCCTATCGCAAGCAGTTGGTACCCCTGGCGGAAACCGCCGCCCTGATTTGCCGCCAGCTCGAACCGAGCGACGAGCCGCTGGCAACGGCTCTAAGCAGGTTCATCTCCAGCAGGTTCGGCCTCAAGATCCCGGCAACGGCCTTCGACAGCCAGAGCCTGCCGAAACACCTCCGGATGAGAATCGCCATCACCGACCACCGCGGAAAAATCATAAAGGCCGCCAGAGACCCGGCCATCCTCCAAAACCAGGTAGTCCACCAGGCCGGCCTGGGAACCGATGCCTTCAGCCTGGCCTGCCGCAAGTTCAGGCGTGGTCCTTTTAATAAGTGGAACTTCGGCGATCTTGCCCAAACGACCATGCTTGCCGGCAGGCAGGCATTTATCGGGCTGGAAAATACCGGCCAGGGAGTATTTATCACCGCCTTCGGTGATCGCCGCAAGGCCGCCAGGGCCCATCTCGAAGGGGTCAAAGCCCTTTTCGAAACTGAACTGGCGGCAGACTTGAAACAGCTGCGTAAAAATATCTGGCTTCCGGACCGGGTAAAACCGGCGGCGGCCTGGCTGGAAGGTGCCAGGGCCCTGGAAGAAGGAATCTACGATCGCATAGTTTCCGAGCGACTCAAGCTGGACGTGCGGACAAGAAGCAACTTTGAAAAGCACCTGCGCGAATTGAAAAGCATACCCCTGCCGGCCTTGGCCTTTGAAAAAGTCAGGCTGGTATCCGGGGTCCTGGAAAACTACCTGCTTTGCCGGCGCCGGATAGAAGCCATCCCCGGCCGGGGGCCGCTGGCAAATTTGCGGGCCGAAGTCACGACCCACCTGGAACAGCTGGTTCCACCTGATTTCATAAGGCTTTACGACGACCACCGGCTTGCCAGGCTGCCAGCCTACCTGCAGGCCCTGGCCCGGAGAATAGAACGGGCCCTGCTCGATCCGGAAAAAGACCGCAGCAAAAAACGCCAGGTGGAAATATTCACCGCGAGGCTGCAGCAAATGGCCGGATCACTTACCCCGGAAAGCTCCGCGGCCAAGCGCAGGGGCCTCGAAGAACTGTACTGGCTGCTGGAAGAGTTCAGGATTTCCATCTTCGCCCAGGAAATCAAAACCGAGGGCCCGGTTTCAGCCAAGCGCCTGCAACGCAAAATCGAAGAGCTGGATCAGATGGTTTAGAAAAAGTCTTTCAGGTGGCAATAAAAATAAGGATCCGCAATAAAATTCAACCCGGATTTTGCAGCCGGCCGGTTTGACCAAATTGCGAGGCGGAGGGCGGACAAAGGCATTTGAAGTGCATAATCCGGGTTCCAGGTTTTATCCCGGGAAAGGCTTGCGGCGGTGATCATCCAAGGCCGCCCATCAATTCTTCGTAACGGCGGGCCTCGTCCAACCGCCCCCGCTTGCGGCAGCCATTGGCATAAATCCGGCACTTGGCCTGAAGCATGGCAACGGCCGCCTTCCTCTGGCTTGCCGAAAGCCGCCCCGAACCTATTATTTTCTCCAGGGCCCGGATTCGATAGCGGTCCAGGGCCGGCCGGCGCGACAACTGGTCCTGATGTCCACCGCGTTTGACCACCAGGGGTTCGGGTACCAGCCCGATTCTATGGCGGCAGCTTATCCGCAGCCACAGGTCGTAATCTTCACAGGCCGGAAGATTCTCATCGAAAAGTCCGACCTCCTCCAACAAGCCGGCGTGGATCACTACCGCCGAGGGGCTCACCAGACACAGGGGCAGGCACTTTTCAAATATCATTCCTTCCGCCTTGGCGTGCCTGGCCGCCGGATTGACCCGCCGGCCGTTGCGGATCCAGATTTCCCCGGTCTGGCAGATGCGCAGGCGGGGCCTGGCTTCGAGATAGGCCATCTGGGTCGCCAACTTGCCCGGCAACCAGAGATCATCCGAATCAAGCAGGGCGATCCAGGGACCCCGGGCGGCCTGGATGCCCCGATTGCGAGCCGCGCTGACTCCCGAATTCTCCTGGCGGATGACCTTGATCTTTCCCCCGTAAGACCCAAGTATCCGTCCG
Source organism: Desulfobacteraceae bacterium (assembly GCA_027031325.1). Taxonomy (GTDB): domain Bacteria; phylum Desulfobacterota; class Desulfobacteria; order Desulfobacterales; family Desulfosarcinaceae; genus JALVQM01. The sequence continues at coordinate 6,789 of JALVRI010000372.1, read as the reverse complement.
GTATCGTCGGTCGAACCATCATCGACCACAATGATTTCCACGGCGGGATAATCCTGGGCCAGGACGGAATCTACGGCCTCCTTCAAGCACCAGGCACGATTGAAAGTCGGTATGATCACCGAGACCATAGGTTGCGTAATTGTCATTTGGAACCTGTCAGCGGCCGGCAGTGGTCATCAGGGCTGTCACATTGCAACTTCCGGTCCCACGATGACCATGTTGTTGGGCAGGACGGTCTGGACTTCCTCCATGAAACTTCCGAACAAGACCTCCTTGATCATCCCGTGGCCGTAAGCCCCTACTATCACCAGGCTGTCGTGGGGTACCTGGTAGAAATTTATTCTTACCTTGCCTTTTTCGAAGAACATCCACTCAAAGCTCTTGTTCTTCAAAAGGTCTTCAAAGCCGCCCTCGACCAGGCTGCGCTCGTAATACTGCCGGGGCCGGCCTTCGGCCTGGGTAAAAACATACAGGGGCATACCGGTGACACGGGCAAGTTCCGCACCAACCCTCATGGCCTTACGGGCATTGCGGGAACCGCCGAAAAAGACGGTGATACTATTCCATTGCTTGTAGACCGGGGTTGGAATGAGAACCGGGAAATGGGCGTTGCGGATGATCACCCTCACCTTGGGCCCCAAATGCCCCAAACTTATCCTGGTGGAAAGATCACTGATACTGCGCGGGCAGGTCATGTAGTCGAAATCGATCGGAATATCGGGTAGGGTGGAAGCCGTGTAACGCTTGGGGGTCAGGAAACTCGGCTTCAGGCCCTCGGAACGGATAATCTGCTCGGCATGTTCTTGGGCGGTTTGCGGATCGCGCAAAAACGACTTGTCCAGTTCGATGGTGGCAATCTCGTGCTGAAAATACATCAGGAATTGGCGAAAGCGCGGTATGTATACCCTGAGGAGGGTGTCGGTTTTACGGCAAAAATAGGCCGACTGCATCAGGACTTCGCGGCCGAAGGGTGTGTTGCGGAACACGTGCAGCAATTGCTTTTTCATGACAGGCCTCCACTGTTCAGGTATCTTCGTTGACCAGTAGCTCCTTGCGGTAATGGTCGAGAATGGTTGCTTTGGAAATCAGTCCCAGAAATTTACCGTCCTGAACCACGGGCAAACTCCAGGCGCCGGTCCGATCAAAGATTTCAAACACACGCTCCAGATCCTCGTCAAGGGAAACCGATTCGATGTTACGTTCCATTACCTGCTCAACCAGCACCGTATCCTGGAGGTAAGGGTCGAACAGGTAGGAACGGATATCGTCCAGGTAGACCATGCCCAGGAAATCTCCACTGTCCGGATCCTCCACCGGGAAATAATTCCGGTGGGAACGCTGCACGATGTCCACAAGTTGCTTGAGACGCATGGCCGGCCGCACCACGTGGCAATCGGTCTCCAGGATCTCAACCATGTTCAGGTTGGACAGGATATGGCGATCGGTCCGGGGCTTGACCAGTTCGCCCCGGGCGATCAGTTCCTGGTGGTAAACCGATGAAGGCTCGAAAAACTGGCTGACCGTGACACTGATGACCGCCACCAGGACCACCGACAGCAGCACTTGGTAGCTGCCGGTAATTTCCACCACCAGGAAGACGCCGGTCATGGGTGCCTGAAGAACACCGCTGATGACCCCTGCCATGCCCAGCAGCCCGAAGTAACTCTGGCCGGCCCAGTTGACCGCGGGCAAGGCCGTAGCAAGAATCTGGTGAAAGAACAGGCCGGTAAGACTACCCACCACCAGGCAGGGGGCAAACAGGCCGCCGGAGCCGCCGCTTCCGATGGTAAACGCCGTTGCAGCCATCTTGGCGGCCAGGATCACTCCGGCAAGCAGGATACCCGAAGAAAACTCTTCTTCGATGATGGTCCTGATCACTTCATAACCTTCACCCAAAACCTGGGGGAGGATCAGTCCCATCAAGCCTACTATTATACCACCGACAGCCGCCCGCATCCAGGGCAAACCAGGCAGATGCTTGAAGCTGCCTGAAAGATGGCGCAGCAGGCGCATCAGGATTATCGACACCAGGGCCGCAAGCACGGCCAGGCCTATACAGGCCGCCAGATCCCAATATGAAATGTGAAACAGGCGGGACTCGAAGGGGATTTGATTGCCTTGCATGATCCGGCTGACTTCGGTGGCCACTACCGAAGCAATGGAAACAGGAATAAGGTGCGTTGGGGACCACTCGCCGACTATGGCCTCAAGGGTAAAGACTATCCCTGTTACCGGGGCGTTGAAAATCGCGGCAATGGCCGCGGCCGCACCACATCCTACCGTCACTATCCTCTGCCTGTCTTTGAGACGAAAAAAAGTCCCTATGTTGGAGCCGATACTGGCACCGCTGATTACCACCGGAGCTTCGGGGCCGGCCGAACCGCCGCTGGCGATCGTCAACAGGCAGGCAACCAGGCGGGAATAGCTGGACCTCAGGCGCAACAGCCCGCCCCGCCTGGAAATACTGTAGATAACCTCCGGGACACCATGGCCGCCGTAATCCTTGGCCACGTAATGGAGGAAAATCGAGGAGAGGGCGGCACCCAGGGCCGGAAAAACAAAAGCGTACCAATGGGACCGAAAATGGCTGAGCCATTCGAACACCATGACCAGTCCACGGTTCAGGGCCACCGAGGCCATGGCCGCAAAGATTCCCACCACCACGGCGATAAAGATAAGCTGGAGGCGCTCATTAAGCTTGTTGAGGTAACGGAGCACGGTCGGGACTCAACTCCTTTCAGCAATTACAGCAAGAGGCGACATCAGGCATCATCCATGGAAGTTTCCATTTCCCTCAATGAAGACAGCAAGTCAGCGGGTTCTTTGCATCTGGAAAGCATGCCGACGAACTTGGGTTCACGCAGGCAAAAACTCAAACGTGAAAGATAGTGGAGGTGAAGCTTGGTCGTGGAACTCAAAAGAACAAAAAGGACGAAAACCGGTTTTCCGTCAATGGCCTTGAAATCGACAGGTTCTGCCAGGAAACATGTGGTGATCAGGGCCGGAACCTCCAGCGACTCCAGGGGATAGCGCGGGTGGGGTATGGCCACGCCCTTGCCGATACCGGTGGAAGCAAGTTTTTCACGCTGGATCAACAGGTCGGCGATAAAGCTTTTGTCGATCTCGGGTGACAGGGGCACCAGCTGGGCGGACCGTTTCAGCACTTCGGTGGGTGTACGTCCCTTGACATTGAAAAAGATCCCCCCCCGTTCAACGACACTGGAAAGGCTCTCTGGTTTCGAACTTCTCTTGCGTGCAGGTGGAAGCATGTCCCGGTGGAGGAAAATATTTCTCTTCCTTGCCCAACGGATCAGTTCTTCCTGGGGGATCATGGGCTGGTTGTTCACTTCCCGGGTAGGCAGCTTTCCCTGGCGCACCCAGCGCATGACTGTCGTCTTGGGCATGCCCAACAACTTGGCAGCATTGTCTATTGTCAGCATATTTCTCCTTGAATTTAACAATCTGATCAGGCGGTGTAAAAATGGCTAACCGCAGTTATCCAACCCTGACCCCCCGGCCTCCTGAAAAATCGATCCGAAAACAAAATCTATAAAATCTACAAGATCAGGCATATTGTCAAGAACTTATTGTAAATATGGGACTATCTTCCAATATCCGATGCTTTCACCGCTGAACTCAACCATGGTGTGAAAAAGCCCCATGGACTTGCCATTGCGTTTATCCCGGATTATGCACTTCAAATGCCCACAAT
>JALVRI010000372.1:0-3067 GCA_027031325.1 Desulfobacteraceae bacterium | reverse complement strand
CAATAATTAATTTCATTTAATTATTAGATAGTTAGCATGTATTGTTTCCGACCTTGCCTTCACCCAAAAGGTGAAGTTCCATCCGTGAAAAATCCTGAAGTCTTTGAAGCCGCAAGGGGCTTGTGATTTTACCGAAGCTGCTTTGTTGGCAGGCAGTTGAAGTACCAAAGCAGGTCTGCCTGCCCCCCCGCCTCGCATCTTCGCCAAACTGGCCGGCTGCAAAATCCGGGTTTATCAAGCTTTGGTCCGGGGCAAGGTCAAGCTTGCCGGGCCCCCGGTGGTCATTTTGACAAAACCTTTTGGCCTGGCATCAAGAGAGCTATTGACATCAGTTCCCAGTTTTTTTAATTAGGTGGTAAACGAACTTTTAATGATTTTACGGCAAAGACATGCTCTGGTGGTTCCAATATCATACCATTTTGTGCCGAATTGCCGTTGGAAGTGATACCAACCTGCCATTTCCGACTTCATTGCAACGCTCCTGCCTGGTAACTGGTATGGTAAACCCTCCAAGGCACAAATTTTCCAAACAATCAACAGGTACGCCAGCTTTTCCCAAGCTGCAGTGACCTATAACCCATTTTGGAAAGGAGGCTTTTGCTGACGGGGACAACCAGTCCTTACGCAACCGAAAGATCAAATTTTTAAAAACGACAAAGAGGAGGAATGTATGAAAAAGTTCTTGCATGTTCTAATGGCAATTGTTTTTGCAATGGTGGTTTTTTACGGCACGGCTCCAAGCGATGTTCAGGCCAAAACCATATTCGTAACCATAGGGACAGGTGGAATTACCGGTGTCTACTATCCCACCGGCGGTGCAATCGCCAAGATAGTCAACAAGAAACGCAAACAATACGGCATCCGCTGTACGGTTGAATCCACCGGTGGTTCGGTCTTCAACGTAAATGCAGTCATGGCCGGTGACCTGGAATTCGGTATCGTTCAGTCCGACCGCCAGTACCAGGCCTGGAATGGCCTTGCGGAATGGAAAGACAAGGGCCCCCAGAAAGACCTGCGGGCGGTTTTCAGCATTCATCCCGAATCTGTAACCCTCTGCGCCGCCGTCGATTCCGGCATAAAGAAATTTTCCGACCTCAAGGGCCACCGGGTCAACATCGGCAACCCCGGTTCCGGTCAACGCCAGAATTCCATTGATGCCCTGGAGGCAAACGGCTTGAATTACAAAAAGGATATCATCGCCGAAAGCGCCAAGGCCTCCGAGGCTCCCGGCTTGCTCCAGGATGGCCGGATCGATGCCTTTTTCTATACTGTCGGCCATCCCAGCGGAGCTTTCAAGGAAGCCACCGCCGGTGCCCGCAAGGTAAGCTTCATTGCCATCCCCAATGTCGACAAGCTGGTAAGCAAATTCCCCTACTACGCCAAGTCCTACATCCCGGTCAAACTCTACCCGGGCGCCGTCAATGACAAGAATGTCCCAACCTTCGGCGTCAAGGCCACCTTCGTCACTTCCATCAAGGTGCCCGCCAAGGTCGTTTACGCCATCACCAAAGAGGTTTTCGACAACTTCGAAAGCTTCAAAAAACTGCATCCTGCTTACCAGGTCTTGACCAAAAAGAGCATGCTCGAAGGCTTGTCGGCTCCCCTGCATCCCGGCGCCCTCAAGTACTATAAAGAAGTCGGTCTCAAGTAAAACACTCTGTCTGCTTGCAGCAGGAAACTTCCTGCTGCAAGCAAACCTTTATACGGAGTGCACCATTCACCTTTTCTTGCCCATACAGGACTGTTGAATGAAACCAGATCCAACACATTCAAAGGAAGAAGGACTGGAGGTCGCCAAGCGGCTGGCAGAAGAAGAGGAGGGAATAAATCGTCGCCCGAAGGGATGGCAAAAATATATTATTCCCACAATTGCGGTATGTTGGAGCCTGTACCAGTTGGCCTTGCCCAAATGGCTGATCCTTGACTCGACCATAATCCGTTCCGTCCACCTTGGCTTTGCCCTCCTTATCGTTTACCTGAACTGGCCCCTGCTCAAAACACCCCGCCTGGGACTGAAATTTCTGGCCATCAAAGACAGGATTCCCTGGTTCGACATGGTTATCGCGGTCATTGCCGCTGTTTCGGCTATGTATATTGCCCTGGATTACGACGGGCTGGTGGCCCGTTACGGAGCCCCCATCACGCGGGACATAGTCATGGGAGCCGCCCTGGTGATTTTGCTGCTCGAAGCTTCCCGGAGGGTCATCGGTCCCGCCTTGCCGATAATCGGCCTGGTATTTACCGGCTACGCCTTCCTGGGGCCTTACATGCCGGACCTGATCGCCTTCAAGGGTGTTTCCCTGAACCGCTTCATGGGTCAGATGACAATGTCCACCGAAGGTATCTACGGCATCCCCCTGGATGTATCTGCGACAATCGTTTTTCTGTTCGTGCTTTTCGGCGCCATGCTGGACAGGGCCGGAGCGGGTAATTACTTCATCCAGCTGGCCTTGAGCCTGCTGGGCGGTTTCAAGGGCGGCCCGGCCAAGGCGGCCATTGTCGGCAGCGGTCTTACAGGCCTGGTTTCAGGTTCTTCCATCGCCAATATCGTGACCACCGGCACCTTCACCATCCCGCTGATGAAAAAAGTCGGCTATCCTCCCACCAAGGCGGCCGCCGTGGAGGTGGCTGCCAGCACGGACGGACAGTTGGCTCCTCCCATCATGGGCGCAGCCGCCTTCATCATCGCCGAGTACGTAAACGTTCCTTACGTGGAAGTGATCAAGGCTGCCGCCATCCCGGCCTTTGCCTCTTACGCGGCCCTTTTTTACATCACCCACATCGAGGCCTCCAAGCTGGGCTTGAGGGGAATGCCCAGAAGCGAGCTGCCTCCTTTCTGGAAGACCCTCATTTCAGGCGTACATTTCCTGATCCCGCTGGTTTTCCTGCTCTACGAACTGATAGTGGTCCGCCACAGCCCGGAACTTGCCGCCTACAACGCGATCTGGATCATGGCCGTCATCATGCTGCTCCAGCACCCGGTCAGGGCCTACCGCAACAAGCAGCCATTGGGACAGGCCTTTTATGAAGGCATCAAGGATATTTTCGCCGCCCTTGCTTCCGGGGC
>JALVRI010000371.1 GCA_027031325.1 Desulfobacteraceae bacterium | reverse complement strand
GTAGCATCCCTGGTCGCCCTCTCCATGGTTTCGGAACTGGGTCCCATAATGACCGCCATCGTCGTGGCCGGTCGTTCAGGCTCGGCCTTTGCCGCTGAAATAGGAACCATGCGCATTTCCGAAGAGATCGACGCCCTGTTCGTAATGGGTTTTTCACCGACTCTCTTTCTGGCCGTCCCCCGCCTGCTGGCAAGCATGATGGTTATACCTTTACTGACCCTCTTTTCAGACCTTTTTGCTATCATTGGCGGGATGGTGATCAGTGTCACCATGCTTGACCTGACAATGGGCAGTTACATAACCCAAACCATAAACTCCCTTTCGTTGTTCGAACTGGTCTGGGGGTTGTTCAAAAGTCTGGTTTTCGCCTCCGTGATCGCCTGGATCGGTTGCCTTCGCGGCTTCCAGGTAAGAGGTGGCGCATCGGCCGTGGGACAAGCGGCCACATCGGCCGTGGTCAGCAGTATTTTCATGATAATCCTGTTCGATTCGATTTTCGCGGTAATCCGCAGCTACTGGTAAAAAATGGAAAATTCGCAGTCTGAACCGATCATAGAAGTCCAGGACCTGGTGGCCGCTTTCCAGGACAGGATAATTCTCAACGAGATCAATTTTCGGGTCGCAGCCGGTGAAATCTTCATGATCATCGGCGGCAGTGGCTGCGGAAAAACCACATTGCTCAAGCACATGGTGGGTCTCAACTTACCGTTCAGCGGCCGGGTGCTGATAGACGGTATCGACATCACCAGCGGCAACAGCGACAAGTTCCATGGGGTTCTGAGCAGGATCGGGATTCTTTTCCAGGGAGGAGCCCTCTTCGGTTCCATGACCTTGGCCGAAAACATCACCCTGCCCATAATCACCTATACCGACCTTCCCAAGTCGGCTGTTGACCGCATGGTGCGAATGAAGCTATGTATGGTCGACCTTGGGAATTATGCCAATTTCTACCCCTCCCAGATAAGCGGGGGCATGAAGAAACGCGCGGCCCTGGCCCGGGCCATGGCTCTGAATCCCAAAATCCTTTTCCTGGACGAACCCACGGCCGGGCTGGATCCGATCACGGCGGCCGAAATCGACGAACTGATCCTGAAGATCAATCGCAGCCTCGGAACCACCATGATCATTGTCACCCACGACCTTGACAGCATCATGAAGATCGGCGACAGGGTGATCATGCTCGACAAAACGATTCGCGGAGTTATCGCCCAGGGCGATCCACGTATCCTGAAACAGGAAAACAACGACCCTATGGTCCAGTATTTTTTCAACCGCCAGCCTAACCGAAATCCTGGATCTTGACCATGGCTTCTTTGAAAACCAAATTCAGCGTAGGGCTTTTTCTGGTAGTCGGTATCACAGTCATCATCGTTGCCATCATCTGGTTGGGCATGTCCAACTACCTGGAAAAGGGACGTCTGATTGTCGCCTATTTCGACGAATCAGTCCAGGGATTGGAAAAGGATTCTCCGGTCAAGTACCGCGGTGTTTCCATAGGCCGTGTCCAACGGATCTCGGTGGCACCGGATGAAAATCTGATCGAAGTGTTGATGAAAATAGAATCTGAGATTCAGCCCCACAAGGACACTAGCAATATCGTCGCCCAACTGAAATCGGTAGGCATAACCGGCCTGATGTTTGTGGAACTTGAACGCCGCCCCTCCGGGGAGCACAATCCCGAACCAAAGCTTAGTTTCGTCCCGCCCTACCCTGTCATACCCACCATTGCCTCGGACCGGGCCAAACTTTTCAAGGGGATCGACGATCTTATCCAGGCCATGAACAAGGTCAAGTTGGAAACCATCTCAAACAAGTTGGTAAGCACCCTGACCCTGATGGAGCAAACCCTCGAAAAATCGGAGCTGGCCTCACTGGCCCACGATACCCGCACCCTGGTCCGAAACACCAATCGCTCCATCCAGGATCTCCAAATCCCACAATTGAGCGGGCAATTCCAACAAACGGCGATGGCCTTCAAAAAAGCCGCCGCCGACATAAGCTCTTCAGTCAGCCAATTGCATCGCACCCTCGTAAAGGTCGACAGCCTGGTAAGCGACAACGCAGGCCGGCTGAAGACCGTAATGCAAAGATTGGAGCAGGCCTCCCGACACCTGGAGACAACCTTGGAATCGGCCGAAGCATTGATGATCAGCACCAGGGGCAACATGGCTACTGCCGGAAGCCGGTTGGTGACAACCTTGGAACAGATCGATACTGCCGCCCGGAATCTCAACAGGTTGCTGGAAAAACTGGCAGACCAGCCTTCGCAGCTTATTTTTGCCCCTCCACCCAGGGACTGAGCATTGACAAAAAGGGACCGCACAATGCCCGGAAAACGCCAGCAAGTTCAGCTAGGGCTCTAACAACCTGAAAAACGGAGAAAAACCACCCATGCACCGACCGATCTACCGTATGTTCTCCTGGCTCGTAATCTCACTGCTATGCATGGGATGCTTCAAGCCCCCTGCCCAGCAGCCAAAACCCAGAATTTATGTCTTAACCGCCCCCCGGTTTTGCGGGGAAAAGTCACCTGCTCTGGATGCCGGCCTGGCCGTTGCTCCCTTCAAGGCGGCGGTCGTCTTGCGCACAACCCGCATGCTGAAACAGTCGGGGAACCAAATCGAGCTTACCAGCAACCATCTCTGGGGGGCACCGCCGGCACTCCTGCTCACCGACTACTTGACACGGTTCCTGGAAAGCAGCGGCAGGTTCACTGCCGTCTGGCAGGCGGGTCAACTGGAAAGGCCCGATTTCATCCTGACCGGCTTTGTCGACAGTTTCCAGGCGGCTGCCGTCGGGCGCAAATGGGAAGCCGTCCTGGGTGCCAGCGTAACCCTGTCCGCTAATTCGCCCAACCGGCCGCAGCCAAGGATTATTTTTCAAAAATACTACCGGGTCGCAAAACCCATAGCGGATGCTTCACCCCAGGCCCTGGCAAAAGCCATGACAGAAGCCGCCCTGACTTTCAGCCGCATGCTCACTGGAGACGTTGCCAAAGCGGCCGGTGATGCGATCAAGGGAGAAAAATAAAAATGAACACAAATGGATTTGCCTTCCAAAGCCGTCCTCTTTACCAGGCTTTGCTCAAGGAGGCCGAGCGCATCAGGCAGCCGGAATACCATCTGCGCCACCTGTTGCAAAACGACCGACGCTGGCCCGGTTTTTCACGCCAGGATGCCGGTATTCTTTTCGATTTCACACGCCAGCGCATAGATGAACCGATCCTGGAACTTTTGCTCGAGCTCGCCGGCGACCTTGAAATCCTGCCCCGCTTCCGTGCCACCGTCAAAGGTGAAACTGTCAACGTCACCGAAAAGCGGGCCGCCCTTCATACGGCCGCACGCGATTTTTCAGGGCGCAGGCTTATGCTCGCCGGAACCGACATTAACAAGCAGATCCAGCAAGTCCGGTTGCAATTCCGTCAATTCGCCAGCGACGTGCGCTCGGGAAGGATAACCGGATCGACCGGCAAGGCTTTTCGCCACGTGGTGGTCATCGGTATCGGGGGATCCAACCTGGGGACCGAGTTTGTTGCCACGGCCTTGTCCCCTTTCAGCGACGGCGCGATCAAGCTGCATTTCCTTTCCAACGTCGACATCCACAACTTCGGTCTGATAGCATCCCAGGTCGATCCCGAGGCAACCCTTTGGATCGTGATTTCCAAAAGTTATACTACGGTTGAAACCCTGTCCAATGCATCTTTGGCCACCGGCTGGATGAAGGCCAAGGGCCTCAACCCCTCCGACCATCTGGTTACGGTTACCTCTGCCGGAAGCCCCGGCGACAGCCAGGACACACCGTGCCTGGCTGTTTTCCACATGTTCGATTTCATAGGCGGCCGCTACAGCGTAACTTCGGCTGTGGGAGGAGTGCCCCTGAGCATCTACCTGGGATACGACCTGTTTGAAGAATTCCTGAAGGGGGCTGAAGATATGGACCGGCACGCAGCCGGTACAGCTGCCCGGGACAATCTTCCCCTGCTTGCCTCCCTGATCTCGGTGTGGAACACAACCTTCCTGGGCTACCAGCAGCAGGCCATCATCCCATACGCCGCACCGCTTGCAAGGCTGCCCGCCCACATCCAGCAGCTCAACATGGAAAGCAACGGAAAATCGGCCAGCTCATCCGGGAAGCTGCTTGAAGAGCCGGCCGGGGTGGTCATTTTCGGCGAACCCGGAACCAATGCCCAGCATTCCTTTTTTCAGCTGGCTCACCAGGGAAGGCCTTTCCCCATAGACTTCATTGGGATCCGGGAGCCTTTCTACAAACAATACGACGACCTCTTCCAGGGAGTCACCAATCATCAGGAGTTGTGGGCCAATCTTCTTGCCCAGGCGACCGCCCTGGCCGTCGGCAAGCCTGCACCCCAGGATCCCGCCCGTCATTTTCCGGGAAACCGCCCAAGCTCCCTGATTGTCCTTGAAAAT
>JALVRI010000370.1 GCA_027031325.1 Desulfobacteraceae bacterium | reverse complement strand
GAAGGGCGACGGCCTTACAGATAAGGCCGTCTCCCAGGCCATCGAATTGTCCGAACAAAAGTACTGTTCGGTGGCTGCCACCGTACGGGCCGTGGCTGAAATCACCACCTCTTACAGGATTTTAACGTAAGCGGCCGATGGTTGAAGCGTCTTGCGCAAGCAGCGGATTTTCTTTATGATGATATGAAAGCTGCCGATAATTGAACTTGAGCCGGGACAGGTAAAAAAGAAATTATCAAGAAACCGGAAATGGACAAACTCGTCAAAGCGCTTCGGCTTGGAGTCGTGATCTCGACTTGCTGCATTATGGCCGTGGTTCTGGCCGCAGCCTGGAAGGCAAAGCCGGCCCGGGCCGACATCTACCTTTACATCGACAGCCAGGGGGTGTTGCATTTCACCAACACCCCGACCTCATCGGACTACAAGATCTACATAAGGGAAAAACCGACAAGGGCCGCCAAGGTTACCCCGCTGAGGTCTTTCGACCAGCTTATCCGGGAGGCTGCCGTCAAACACGGTATTTCGGCCAGCCTGATAAGGGCCCTGATCAAGGTGGAATCGGAATTCAATCCCCGGGCCGTATCAAAAAAGGGAGCCCTTGGTTTAATGCAGCTGATGCCGGAGAACCTGGCCGCCCTGGAAGTTGAAGATCCTTTTAACCCCCGCCAGAATATCATGGGAGGGACGCGTTATCTGAAAGAACTCATCGAACGCTACCAGGGCCAAGTGCCCCTGGCCCTGGCTGCTTACAATGCCGGCCCATCGATGGTCGACCGCCATCAAGGCATTCCCCCGATCAAGGAAACCGAGCTGTTTGTCGAAAAAGTCATGAAATACTTCTACCTTTTCAAGCGCAAGAACTCGTGAGCTGCCGGCAGCCCCGCAGGGCAAAACAACCTCACTCTAAACGTTGATCGAAGCCCGGCGACTCCGGCTCACCGGCAGGAGATGGCCGGCCGAGACAATGCGAACCGGGTTGAGCCCGGCCATCCTTTGTTCCGGTTACGGCAGGATTTTCCCCCAAGACGCCGCCGATACCGGAATCAGGGCTTACCTTAACAAGCCGATCACCATTTCCGAGCCGGCCAGGACCGTCCGCAAAAGGTACTGGACCAGTCAAAAGGGTGAACGGGGTTGAATCGGGGCCCCAGGCAGTGGATTTCTTATCGATTACGGACAAGGGGGACTGGTGGTGAAAAAACTGGTTTTTATCGGTGGCGGACATGCCCACATGGAAATCCTGGCCAACATGGCCCGGATGGTTGCACGGGGATACCGGGTAACCCTGGTCGCTCCGGCCGAATATCACTACTATTCGGGCATGGGCCCGGGCATGCTTGGAGGAACCTACCTCCCGGGCCGGATCCGCTTCGATACCGGTAAGATGGTGCGAAAGGCCGGGGCCACCTTCATAAGGGATTACGCGGTCCGGATAGACCCCTTCAAAAAACGGGTGCATCTGCGTTCAGGAAGCTTCCTCGACTACCATGTCCTGTCGTGCAACGTGGGCAGCCGTGTTCCCCTGGACCTTGTGAAAGGGGCCCGGATACCCGTCTTTGGCGTCAAGCCCATCGAAAAACTCGTTCGATTGCAGGCTGAAATAATCCGCCGGGCGTCTGCCCGCAAAATCAAGATCGGTATTGTGGGCGGTGGGCCGTCGGCAGCCGAGATTGCCGGCAATATCTGGCAACTGGCAACAAGGCGGGGCGCAAGGGTGCCGCAAATCACCATCCTGGCCGGCAGACGCTTCCTGCCCGCTTTCCGGGAGGCGGCCCGCCGCCGGGTCCTTGCCCTGATGAAAAAAAGAAACCAACGCATTGTTACCGGCGAATACGCCGCAACGGTTGCCGGCAACGGGGTGATAACCGAGTCCGGTCGCAGGCTTGGCTTCGACCTGGTGATCCTGGCAACGGGCGTCAGGCCTTCTTGCCTTTTCAAAGATTCCGGCCTGCCGGTGGGTCCGGATCAGGGGCTGCTGGTAAACCCGTTTCTGCAATCGCCCGAATTTCCGGAAATCTTCGCGGCAGGAGATTGTATCTTCTTTGAATCCAGGCCGTTGCCCAAACTGGGGGTCTATGCGGTGCGCCAAAACCCGGTTTTGCTGAACAATGTTCTGGCGCAGTCCGAAGGCCGGCCCCTGCAATCCTTTGTGCCCGGCAAGGGCCACCTGCTGATATTAAACCTGGGCGGCGGAAAAGGTTTGCTGACCAAAGGCCGGTTAACCCTGGGGGGTAAACCGGCTTTCATCATCAAGGACTTTATCGATCGCCGCTTTGTGGCCAAATACAAGGTACTCGAGTAGCAAACCGGCGCTTCAATCGAAAACGACCTTTTCGTCTTCCAGCGGCCTTCCCGGCTCGAGATAAACCGGGCGGCCGGTTTTGTTTTCGATATGAACGGCGCCCCGGCACACCACCTGCGGCCGGAAGTAAACGTTCCCTTTCACCGTCAGGCGCCTGCAATGGACAAGGCTTGGGACGGCGCCCTGAAAACGGGCCTCGAGATCATCAATTTTCCCGTAGTAACGATCGTCCAGGCAAATCCTGATCCGGCCCAAGTTGCGCTCCGGGTTGGTTACCAGGCGAAGGTCGGAATCGAATACGTAACAGTCAGACCTGACGGCAAGCAGGTCGGGACATTTCTTGACGGGCAGGAAGCGGCTTTCAGGAACCTCCACTGCGCGGGCGCCATCGAAAAGGGCAATGGCGGATCCCATGGCCGTTTCCAACTGGTAGACCCGGGGGCTGCCGGGATCCCTGGGGTCGATGTGCTTGGGGTTCAGAATTATCGGCAAGTGGACCGCCCCCTGCCTTTCGACAAGTTCCCGGAGGGCCTCCAGGTCGATCCATAAAGAATTGGTATTGAAATAACGATAAAGGGAGATATCCTGGAAAGCCGACCTTTCTTCCCGGGGACATTGGGCGATTTCCCGCAAAAGCAGCCGGCCGTCTTTCGAGCGCGCCAGATGTCCGCCTTTCATGTCGGCCGGTGTGCGCCTGGCAACCTCCATGATGAATGGAATCTTCTCGGCGGCCATGTACCCCAGCAAAGACTCGTCTAGGGTGGCCCCCAGGTTGTCGGCGTTTATCACCAGGGCGTAACGGATACCGTCGCCAAGCAGTTTGGAAAGCATCCCCGAAGTCTGCAGGGCGGTAAATATGTCCCCGTGTCCGGGAGGATTCCACTCCAGATGCCGGTTTGGAGGCCAACTTGCCGGGGACAGGTCGGCTTGCAAGAGCTTGGGAAACTTGTGCTGGAGGAAACAGTCCACCTCGACTTGGCCGTCGAAGGCTGCCAGTGCCTCCCTGGTGGCGGCGTGGGTGTTGAAGCTGTTCATCAAGGCCAGGCGCAGGTTGAGGCGCTGGGCCCGCCTCAGGATAATCTCCAGGAAAGTAAGACCGTCTTTGACTTCCAGGAGGGACTTGGCGCAGGTCAAACCCATGCTGGTGCCCAGTCCACCGTTGAGCACCACCATGACCGTCCGGCCGATCTCCCTCCTGCCGCGCCCGGCATACGCTGCCAGCTGCTGGAGCCGCGGGATATCGCGTTCTTCAACCGGGTCTATATCCTTGTCGCTGATGAGCCCCGTGGCGCCTGCCACCACCTGGCTGTAATAATGACCAAAAGTTTCGATGGCCACTTCCGGCAACCCGTGGCGGCGCATCTTTTCCTGAAAAGCTCCCAGATAATCCTTCCTGCTTTCCTGCTTCACCTGGTCAAGCCACCTCCGCTCTCCATCCCGGCCTACAAGCCATTGCGATTTCACTCTACCGGCTCAATCCAGCCCATATTGTCCGGGCTGCGCCCGTATTGAATATCCATTATGGCGTCGAAAAGCTTATGGGCCACCGGCCCAACCTTGCCCTCCCCGATGGTTATGACCTTGTCCTCGTATTTCAACTGGCCCACCGGCGAGATCACCGCGGCGGTTCCGGAACCGAAAACCTCTTTCAAATTCCCCCTGGCGTGGGCTTCAAAAACTTCGTCGATGCTGATCTTTCTTTGCTCGACTTTCATTTTCCAGCTCTCGGCCAGCTTTATCACCGAATCACGGGTGATGCCGGCCAGGATCGATCCGCTCAGCTCCGGAGTGACCAGGACGTCGTCGATGACAAAAAAGATGTTCATGGCCCCCACTTCCTCCACGTAGCGCTGTTCAATGGCATCCAGCCATAACACCTGGGTGTATCCCTCGGCGTGGGCTTTTTCGCCCGCAAGGAGACTGGCCGCGTAATTGCCCAGGGTCTTTGTGTCACCCACGCCGTTGCGCACGGCCCGTACATACTCCCGGGTGACCATTATCTTGACCGGATTGAATCCTTCCGGATAATACGCGCCTACCGGTGAAAGGATTATGAAAAAGCGATAGGTATGGGAAGCCCGGACGCCCAGGAACGGATCGGTGGCTATAATAGTGGGACGAATATAAAGCGAAGT
>JALVRI010000369.1 GCA_027031325.1 Desulfobacteraceae bacterium | reverse complement strand
CTTACAGTTTTTCCAGGGAGCTGATAGGACGGGCAAACATGGGCGGAGCGAGTTACAAGAAAGCCCTGGCCGGCCATTTAACCAGCAAGTTGCTCCAAAAGGGAAACTTTTTCGAACTTCTGGTGGGAGTGCCCAAGGATGTGAAAATCGTCACCTTTGCACCCTTGAGGGCGGAAAAACCCTTGTCCCCCATCTCCGGACCGGTACTGGGCGTTGTAGAGATCGTCCAGAACCTTTCCAACGATTACCGGCGCATCTTCAAGGTCCAGGTCCTTACCTTGATCACCGTAAGCGGTGTGATGAGTATTCTTTTCGGCATCCTGATCTATGTCGTCAAAAGGGGCGAAGACATTATCCGCAAAAGAGCCCTGGAACAGCTGCGCCTGAAAGAACAACTCAGCCAGGCCAAGCATCTTTCCTCTTTGGGAGAAATGGTGGCCGGCATTTCCCATGAGATCCGCAACCCCCTGGGGATCATAAGTTCTTCGGCCGAATTGCTGAAAAAAAAGATCAAAAATGACACCGACCTGATTCCCATCGCCAATATTATCAGCGAGGAATCGGCACGCTTGAACGCCATCATAACCGATTTTCTCAACTATGCCCGGCCCCAGACGCCCAACTTCTATCCTTGCAATCTGATCGATATAATCAACAAAAACCTGGCCTTCCTCGAACCCCAGATCGGAAAGCAAGGCTACCGAATCAAGGTCGATTTTCCTGCCGCCAACGTCAAGATAATGGCCGATGCCGACATGCTTTACCAGGCTTTTCTCAACATTCTGATCAATGCCATGCAGGCCATGCCGGAAGGAGGCACCCTGGCGGTATCGGTCAAAACCGCCCCGGATGGTGTGCTCCTGTTTTTTGATGACAGCGGACCAGGCATCCCGGATTCCATCAGATCCAAGATCTGGGATCCCTTTTTCACCACCAAAGACAAGGGCACCGGGCTTGGTCTGGGTATAGTGAAAAAAATTATCGAAGCCCACGGCGGACAGATACGTCTGGACAATCGTCCCGGCGGCGGTACGCGGGCCATCGTAAAGCTGCCTTTCAAGCATGGAGAAAATAACGATGGAAACAATCCTGGTGGTCGATGATGAAAAAAATTACCCTCTCATCCTGAGCGCCGTTTTGGAAGAAGAAGGTTTCGAAGCCATCGCCGCCCACAGCGGGCCCGAGGCCTTACAAATCCTCGACCAGTCGGATGTCGATCTCGTTCTTACCGACATGCGGATGCCGGAGATGGACGGCATCGAGCTTCTCCAACGCATCAAGGAAAAGGATCCTGACCTTCCGGTGATCATGATGACCGCGCATGGTACGGTTGAAAAAGCCGTCGAGGCCATGCAAAAAGGAGCCTACAACTACATCCTCAAGCCATTCGACAACGAACAGCTGGTGGTTTACGTCAACAAAGCAATTACAATGTACAAAATGATCAAGGAAAACCGCCAGCTACGCAACGCCATCGAAACCCGCTACAGTTTCGGCAACCTTATCGGCAAAAGCAAGGCCATGCAGGATGTCTTCGACACCATCCGTAAAGTGGCGCCGGCCACGGCAACCGTATTGATAGAAGGGGAAAGCGGTACCGGCAAGGAGCTGGTGGCCAAATCGATCCATTTCAACAGCCCCCGCCGGAACAAGCCCTTTGTGGCGGTCAACTGCTCGGCATTGGCGGAAAACCTGCTCGAAAGCGAACTGTTCGGCCACGAGCGCGGCGCCTTCACCGGCGCGGTGGCCCGCAAAAAGGGACGCTTCGAACTGGCAGACGGCGGTACCCTGTTTCTGGACGAAATCGGAGAACTTTCCCCCAAACTGCAAGTCAAGCTGTTGCGGGTGCTCCAGGAAAAAGTTATCGAACGGGTAGGTGGAATAAAACCGATCGCCGTCGACCTGCGCCTTATAGCCGCAACCAACAAGTCTTTGAAAAAGGAGATCCAGGCCGGCCGGTTCAGGGAGGATCTTTTCTACAGGCTGAACGTGGTCCACCTGGTGTTGCCGCCGTTGCGGGAAAGGCTTGAAGACATCCGGCCCCTGGTGGCCCATTTCATCAAAAAATACACTTCGGAACGCAATTCGGAAATCGCCGTCACCCACGTGGATCAGGAAGTAGAAAGGCTGTTTTTCGATTACAATTGGCCGGGCAACGTCCGCGAGCTGGAAAACGTAATCGAAAGGGCCATGGTAATGTGCCCGTCCAGCGTGATCCAGCTATCCGACCTGCCGAAGGATTTCCGCGAAAATGTTTACAAGGCCACCCACCTGCGCCTGGAAAACCTGCCGGCCGATGCCAACCTGTACGAAACCCTGGCCCACGTGGAAAAAAGCCTTATCATCCAGGCCCTTCAAAAAGCCAACTGGGTACAGTCACATGCCGCCCGGATCCTGGGAATCGGCAAAAGCGGACTAAACCAGAAAATAAAGAAATACGGTCTGGATGTCAGGCCCCCGGAACGCAGGTAAAAACCGGTTCGCGGGCCAAGATTCGCAAGGCTGTTCAGGTGGACGTTTTTTCCCTGGCCGGGCCGGCATAGAGGCTGTCCGGGTATTCTTGAACCAGCTGCCGGAACGCTTTTCTGCCTTCTTCTTTTTTGCCGATCTGTTCATAGAGTCGGCCCATCTGGAAAAGGGCCATATCGTCCATCAACCAAGTATCGGCTTCTTTTACCTTTTTATAAAAGGACAGGGCTTTATCCCATTGCTGTTCTTGTTCCCAGGCATGACCAAGTCCACTCAGAATGATCTGCCTGAATCCGGGATACCGCTCAAGGTCTTTTAAAACCTGCTGGTATTTTTCTATGGCAGGCTCGGTCCGGCCGGCCTCGAGCAGCCAGGCCCCGTAAAGGTAGGTACCCAGCCTGCCTGCGGTGCGACCGCCATGCTCCTTTACCAGGCGCTTGAGATCCTGCTCTACGGTCGCCAGAGCCTCCTTCGCATCAGCCTTGGCCCTGCTGGCGGCATAGTTGCGCTCGATTTTGGCCAAAAGATCGAACGCCGCTTCAGCCTGGCGCTTTAAATAGGTCATCAGCCCTATGGACGCGACCAATACCAGTAAAGCGGCCAGCACCCCGCCGACAACCGCCTTCCTGTTCTGCTGGAAGAATTCGATCATGCGGGCCGAAAAAGTCAGAAATTCGTCCGGCTCCTTGAGCAAGCGTTTGCGATTTACTTTTCTGGCAGCCATCTAAACCATCTCCTTAATCTTTTTCCATCTGTCTTCGGCAATACTGGCGCCCAATACCCGGCATACTTCGAATCCGCAGGCAGCACCCAGGCTACCGCAACCTTCCAGATCGAAACCATTGAGCAAGCCATACAGGAACCCGGCCGCAAACAAGTCCCCGGCACCGGTGGTATCCACAACCCGGCCATCGCCTTGGGCAGGTATCCGGTATTGCCGGTTGCCGGCCTTTACCAGGCTGCCTTCAGGGCCCAGTTTCAATACTGCAAGCGGCACCCGCTCAGCCATCGCGGCCAGAATGTCTTCCCACACCCGGTATCCGGTAAACTCACGGCCTTCTTCTTCATTGGCAAACAGGATGTCCACGTAAGCATCAATCACTTCGTTGAAAACATCCCGGGCCGAAGCAACGACGTTGTAACTTGCCAAATCGAGGCTCACCAGTGCCCCACCGGCCTTGGCCCGCTGCATGGTGGCGCTTATGAAATCCTGGTTGAAGACTAAATATCCTTCAACATGAACGATCGCCGCCTTTGAAAAGGGACAGGCTTCGAGATCCCCCGGCTCGAGGGTTGCCGCCGCTCCAAGATAGGTAAACATGGTGCGTTGGGCATCAGGGGTAACCAACGATAAAACCCGGCCGGTGGAATTCCGGCTGCGGGCCATGGCCGGCAATACCCCGCGCTGCCGGAGCGAACGCACGAAAAATTCCCCCATCTCCCCCTGACCGCAACGGCCCACAAAACACGCCTGGCCGCCGAGCATTCCCACCCCCACGACCGTATTGCAAGCCGATCCTCCGGGCACAATCCTAGGCTCACTCTTTGTCCCGGCAAGCACCCGGTCAATGAACTCCGGCTCAACGTAAAGCATACCGCCCTTGGGGGCTTCCAGTCCGGCCAGAAACTCATCATCGACCCGCACCAGAATATCTATCAGGGCCGAACCGACACCCATGACCATTTTCCTGCCCGGAGGCAACAATTTCAAATCGAAACCTTTCACCATACCAGGGTCGAATGGATCCAGCCTTCATCACCATCGGCATGGCGGACGTGCAGCCAAGGACCCTTTTTTCCCAGGACCTTGAACGGCACCCCGCTGTCAACCTTGAAAACGACCCCATACTTTGTCCCGGGACCGGAGCGCACATTACACTTGTCGGCCTTGACCACCACGGTCTTGACCTTTCCCACCAGTGATTTGTGAATCCAGCCCTGATCTCCCTCGAAGTCCTTGAAACGGTACCAAACGCCCCGCTTTTCCAAGAC
>JALVRI010000368.1 GCA_027031325.1 Desulfobacteraceae bacterium | reverse complement strand
GCCACGGCAACCTGCTTGCCATCACCGGTAATGTCTCCATAGGCAAATCCAAGGGCGTTTGCCTTGCCCGAAGGCAATATCCTATCCTGTTTGGCGTACATCCCGTTTTCCCAGCCAAGCCGGAATACGGGCTCTGAAAACACATCCTCGCTGGAAGATTTCTGGTGCTGTCCGAAAAGAAGCGGATCCCCCTTGACAGGCTTTACAACCCTGTAATACCAGGCCGCCCTGGAAACGATCGTTTTGAATTTTGCGCCGTCGTATTCCACCACCGTCGAACGCAGGCTGTTGCGGTTCCTGTTCAAGCGGGTAACGAAGATTTCAGGCCTGCCGTTGCCATTTATGTCGGCCACGTCCAGGCCGATGATGATGGCACCCTTGTCTTTCAGTACCTCATAGGCCTTGATCATCCGGCGCCCATCGACCCGGTAGGCAACCACGCTGTCAGGTGTGGCCAGGAGGGTTTCGACAACTCCATCTGAATCGATGTCACCCATGGCCATGGCGTTGACGGCCTTGTTGAAGGTCCGGCTTTTCCAGAATTCAGGCCCGCGGCTTGCCCGCCCCTGGGCCGGTATAAAGGCCGGGTTGAGGTTGGATTCTCCCGCCTGCTTTGCACCGCCTCCTGCAAAGGGGAGGCTGTCCCGGTTTTCAACCATTTTTTCAGGGTGCATCCGGACTGTCGTTGGAGCAACCCTTTTTTCCTTTTCGACAGCCTTCCCGGATGCCTGGAAGGTATCCGGGCGGCGCCCGAAGACATTGGCGTTTATCTCGGTGGCAAAGCGGTTTATGGCCGGAATGACTTCGTCCATGGTCCGGCATTGCTGAAAAAAGGAAAGCGGATCTTTGGTTCCGGTCACATCGAGCAATTTGGCATCCAGGCTCACACTTTGGCCAAGGACGGTCAGGCTCCCGTAAAGTACATAGTCGGCCTGCAGCTTGGCTGCAACCAGCAGGGCCCGACTGTCACCCTTGAAATTCCCGGCCGCCTCCAGCACCCCGGCAGTCTCATCCAACGCGATCACAGCCACCTTGCCCGGCCAGGCAAGGCGCGAGCTGAGCATGGCCCCGACACCTTTTTGCAGGAAAGTATAATCCTTGCCGTTTTCAGCATTGACGTCGAAAGGCAAGATGGCGACCCGCAGTTTATCCTGGGCGGCCAAAAGGCAATCGTGGCAGGAAAATTCGACCAGGACCACCGCCAACACTAGCAAAAATGAGAACCGGGCAAATCGCAAAACAGGATCCTCCTATGGTTAGATGAGCTGGAAAAATATGGCAGAGCCCACCCCGGCTGTCAAGCACGACCGCACGCCCATTCAACCCGGATTTTACAGCCGGCCGGTTTGGCGAAGATGTGAGGCGGAGAGCAGGCAAAGGTTGTCAAATTGTCAGCCGGGGTTACCGACAGGGTCCGCCCGGCCGAGTTCGCAACGGATTCTTGCCGCAAGGTCAAGGCTTCCTCTTGCTTGCAGGGGCGCGAGCAATTCCTCGTAAAACGGCTGGCGATGCCGGATGGTTATGTCGAAGGCATCGAAAAGCTCGGGATCGACCCGGTCGGCGGCAAAGGCACGGCACCGTTTCAGGGCTCCAATGGCCTCCAGGCCACACATGGTCCGGACGCACTTTTCGCAGCGGCCACAATTCAGGCTGTCGGCCACGTTGGCAAGACAAACCCTGAGATTGTCCAGGGCCACCTGCCAGCCGGCAACGATTTTCAGCTTGTCTATCCTGCGCAGGTGAACCTCGCAGTGGCGAATTGCAAGCTCGGCGCTGCCGTACAAGGGATCCAGCATGGGGTGAGAGCCGCAGGGTACCAGGTTGTAGATGTCATAGGAGGCGGCTATGTTCACCAGGTGGAAACGAGAGGCAAAAGCAAGGGCCGCGGCTGCCAGAACGGCTCCGAAAAACCTGTTCAACCACAGGTCACGATGGTCGCACAAATGGCGGATATTGGTGTATACCGGTAAAAGAGTCACCCCGGCATCCCGGGCCACTGCTTCCATATGCTCTCTGGCCCGCTCGAAAACGTGGTACTTGGCGCCCCGCTCGACGACTCCGCCGATGTCGAAACCGTGCAACAGGAGGCAGTCTTTGACATAATCCGGATGCTCCGGCGGAATAGTGAGCCGGTTTATCCTCAGGCCGGCCAGGGAATCGACTCCCCCGGACAGGAACATGGCGGCTCTTGGCCGCCGGCCGCTATGGGTGGCTTCCTTTTTGACCGGCATTTCGAGCTTGAGCGGTTTCATCCGCCCCCCCGACCAATGGTGCATGATCCCCATCACCGTCTCGAGGTTCTGTTTCAGGCGAGGGCAAACCCCGGCCTGGAGGGCGATCCGCTTTTCTCCGAGGTGAAGCGCCGGAATGATCACACCGGTCAAAAAAGCTTCCGCTTCCGGCAAAAGATCATTTCCAAACTCAGGCACGGTGGCGATGAAAATTTCCTGGCTTTGGCGGTCCCTGTCCTCCCAGATAACCGTTGCGGCCACCTTTACCAGGTCATGGGAACATTCTTTCCTGAAATCTACAAGCTTCACTCTCAAATCCTCCGCTGCCGCCCAATGACTTCCAGGACATGATCGAGCATCGCAGCTGCTATATCACGGCCGCTGACCTCCTCCAGGGCCCTGAATCCCGGTGAATAATTCACTTCTCCCACCAGCACCGGTCTGCCACCGGCAAGCATCAGGTCAACACCTGCGATTTCCAAACCGATCGCCCGGGTTGCCCCAACGGCGGCCTGCACCTCCTCCGGCCTCAACGCGACCTTGCGGGGACGGCCGCCCAGGCCGAAATTGGCCCGGAACTCTCCTGCGGCCGGAACAAGTTCCATGGCTGCCACCACTTCGGTTCCAATCACAAGGGCTCTGAAATCCCTGCGCCCCTCAGGGGCGATAAACTCCTGCACCATCAGCCCCCTGCCGGAATCGAGCTCTCCGGCCAGGCCGGCATCCATTTGATCTGCAGATCGCAAGAGCCTGATACCGGCACCTTGGCGCCCGCTTACCGGCTTGACCACCGCCCGGCCGCCGAAAAACCTCAAGGCCGCCTCCAGGCCCCGGCGCCGGTTGACAAAGATTGTGTCGGCAACCGGCAGGCCGGCCTCCACCAGGGCCTGGAGGGTGAAAAACTTGTTGCGCGCTTTCAGGATAGCCTCCAAACTATTGACGATCACCAGTCCCGCCTGTTGGTAATGTCTCAACAGGGGAAGGCAGCAATCCCTGATTTCAGCCCCCTGGCGAGGCAGGATCGCATCCGGCTTCTTTGCTTCGGATCTTCCCAGCAGCAGCGGGTGATTCCCGGCGAACCCCGGCCAGACCCGGTAGGGATCGATGACCATGATTTCAGCCCCCCTTGCAGAGGCTGCCTCAATCAGCCGCCGGGTAGGATGGTAATCCCTGCCACGAACGCTAACTATTCCAATGACGCTTTTATGGCCGTTCACCATCATCCTTTCCGAGTCGATCTATTCCAGGACCCGCACACCGCCGGGCAACATCCATTCCGGGATCCAGACCCCAACTTCTTTCCCGGCCCGCTGGCTGTAAAAAACCGCCACTTTGCGGGTTTTGTTACGCAGGGCGATTTTCTTGGTGGCCGAATTATCCTCGGCGATCACCGAGAAGATACGCCTCCGGCCAGCCCTCCGGGTAAGGCCTTCCAGCAAGGCCGCGCCTATTCCCATACCCCGGTACTCGGGCCTTACCGAAGTATACCCTCTTTCCAGAAAACCTTCCAGGTTCAGGCCGGCCTGGCGGCCGACAGCTTCCACATATTCCCGGCGGGGACGCTTGAGGCTGGAATTGGCGACAATCCTGCCGTCTTCCTCAACATACGCAATCAGATATGCTCTTTCCAGGTTATGGCGCACCCAGTTCATTTTCACAGTGCCCCCGGCTTCCACCATGCGACAGATTTCATCCATGATCCCCGGGGGCAGTTCTTTTGGCGGCTGGAAATGATATCGAAGCCGTTGACCCAAAATACTGACGCCCTGCTGCGCTTGATCAACCAGTACCCTGCGCAACCGGCCGCTATCCCAGCGGCTCAATAAAATGGCCAGATATTCCGGATCCCGTACTATCTGCCAAAAAGGACGGCCTTCCAAAGGTCTGGTGTTGCCGTACACCGCACAGCCGCAGGGATATTGCTGCCAAGGATCGCTGAAAAGCGAAAGTGGATCGCCCTGCCGGCACCAGGAATGGACCAGATTGGGATTCAGGCTGGCAAATTCTGCCAGCGCAGAAACCTGTTTGCCGACACCGGTCAGCACCAGGTGATTCCAAAAACCTAGCCGCCCACAGGTATGCAGACGGTGAGCCAGTGCGGCCGGATCGGCACCAGATGTATGCCAGACTATCACCGGGCAAGAATCATCAAGTTCATCGTCACCAGGCAGCTTGCCGTAACGTCCAGCTTCTATAATCACGTTCCGGACACACACAGCCTGTCCAGGTGGTTTTA
>JALVRI010000367.1 GCA_027031325.1 Desulfobacteraceae bacterium | reverse complement strand
TCCACTTGAATGGCCATCAGAAGGCTTTTGGGAGACGGCGTTGGAAGGGGCGACCCCTGTTGTTGCCTGAAATTGGGGTGTGATTTTTTCCGCTTCCATTTCAGTCCCCCCGGTTCAAGGGTGTGTGGCAGGGGCCGGCAGCCCCTGCCACTTGGAGTCAGGCATTATCCGGCCTAAAAAGGCTGCTAGAACAGTCGGAGCACCGATTGGGCCGCCTGGGAAGCCATGCTCAAAGAGGTTGTACCCAGAGCCTGGCGTGTTTGGAGCATCAACATGTTGGCGCCTTCTTCGTTCATGTCGGCGTTGGTCAGGTTGGCGGCACCGTCTTCAAGGGTATTGATCATGCCGGCCGTAAAGTCCTGACGGATATTGATGGTGCTGAGATGGGTCGACAGCTTCTGGGCCTCTGTCCGCAAGGCCGAGCGGGCGTTGTCCAGCTTGGTGATGGCCGAGTTGATTTCAGCCTTGTCGGCGGTTCCACCCGCACTGACCCAGGCGTTGGTCTGATGGGTGGAAAGGCTGAGGGTAGCACCCAGGGCCGAGGCGTCGAAACCGGTAATGGTAAGGGAAGAATCACCGGTTTCGTCGAATTTGATCTCGTGGGTGACTGATGTGCCGTCCAGCAGGTTGACCCCCTTGTAACCGGAATCTTCGGCCAGGAAGTCTATCTGGCACAACACCTCTTCATACTGGTTGTAAAGGGTGTTGATTTCTGAAGTCGTGGAACCCGACAGGGCCGAGGTCGCCAGGGACTTTGCCGAGGCGATGAGGGCGGTGATGGCTTCAACACCCTCGTTGGCGGCGGTGACCAACTGAATCGATTCAGCCATTTCGTCTTTACGCGAAGCCAGGTCTTCAGCCCGC
This sequence comes from Desulfobacteraceae bacterium, assembly GCA_027031325.1. GTDB lineage: Bacteria > Desulfobacterota > Desulfobacteria > Desulfobacterales > Desulfosarcinaceae > JALVQM01. Next base: position 12,189 of record JALVRI010000367.1, on the reverse strand, counting down.
TGGCGATGCCCCAGGGCCGTGAAGTAGTTGACCGGGTCATCGACCGCGTTTCTGACCCTCAGACCTGTTGCCAGACGGTTCTGGGTGATCTCCATCATTTTCTGGGTGTTTTGCAAGCTGAAAAGATTCTTGCGCATTCCTGATGTCAGGGTGATTTTGTCCAGTGCCATGATTGTCTCTCCTTTTCTAGGGTTTGGATGGCGTTCTTGCCTTCAGTTCAAGGTTTTTTCAATGTCTAGATCAGCGCATGTTACTGTCTTGCCTGCCTCCTTTCCCCGCGTATTTGCGCCTTCACAGCCTGTTATCGGAGGTGATGGATGAAACTTTAGTCAAATTTTTGCTTGAAACCCTAAAACCAAAAAGTTTGGCTCCAAAAATTACTTTGGTATATCAATAAGATAGAATAAAGTTGCAAAATGCAAAGCCAGTCTTGCGATTTGCGAAAGAAGCTGGCATCGGCTTACAGATTGAAATCATTTGGTTTACGGCGGACCTGATTTGCATATCCAGGGAAGATCGACTGCCAATTTGATAGTAAGCATCGATAAAATTTGGATAAAAATATTTTTGCACGAATTATCGGTCAGGAACGTTTGGCGGGGCTTGTTTTGCAATTTGCAAAACAGCAGGGCCGGTGAAAGGTGCAGGCCAAGGCTGGGGATTGAATAGAAAACCTGTCCCATAACAATATCTGGCCTTTTGAAAATTTCCGGACACTTCATCTTGAGGTGGTCATTCGACGCCATTTTAGTCGGCACAACAATTGCTATTGCCTATCCCTGTCTGGTTGATCATCGATAAACGTCAATCGCCAAAAAAATGGAGGGGAAGATTGACTGGTTTGAGTGCTTCCAATGCGGCCCAAGACAGTTATCTATCCGAAGAAGAAAAAGTCAGGTACGCCGACAAGGCTCTCAAAAACGTGATCGGGAAAAGCCCGGCCATGCAAAAGGTTTTCAACATGGTCCGGCGTGTTTCCAACAGCGATTCGACCATCCTGATCAACGGCGAAACAGGAACCGGCAAAGGGCTCCTGGCCAAGGCAATCCACAAAGCATCTTACCGTCGCAAGCGACCCTTTGTGTCAATCAATTGTGGCGCCATACCGGAAAACCTGCTCGAAAGCGAACTTTTCGGGCATGTCAAGGGAGCTTTCACCGGGGCCACGGCATCAAAGGTCGGCAAATTCGAGGCCGCCAATGGTGGCACCATCTTCCTGGACGAGATCGGGGACATGAGCCACGACCTGCAAGTCAAGCTCCTCAAGGTCCTGGAAGAACAGGAATTCGAACCGGTTGGAGCCTGCAGGACGGTAAAGGTGGATGTGCGCATCATTGCAGCTACCCACAGGGACCTCGAGGAAGAGGTTCAGAAAGGAAGCTTCCGCGAGGACCTGTTTTACCGCTTGTACGTGATTCCCATCAGGCTGCCCGCCCTGCGACAGAGAAAAGAAGACATACCTTTGCTTACGCAACACTTCCTTAACAGGCTCAACAATAAAATGGTCTCCAACATTCAGGGAGTCAGTCAAGAGGCCATGCGGATCATGCAAAATTACGACTGGCCCGGTAACATCCGCGAACTTGCAAATCTTTTGGAAAGATTGGCGGTCTTGAAAGGCGAGGATTACATCGAGGCAGAAGACCTGCCCCAAAAGATGCTCGGCAAAAACGGCAAACGTTCCCTGCCGCTGCCGGAATGCGATTTCGGTGAAGAAGGAATTTCCCTCAGCACGGCGGTGAGTGAATTCGAGAAAAGCCTCATTTACAAGTCCCTTGAAAAAACCGACTGGGTCAAGAACAAGGCGGCCAAGTTGCTGAAGGTCAAGCGAACCACCCTCGTTGAGAAGATCAAGCGTTACGACTTGAAAAAATGCGCCTGAGGCCGAGGACGGGTTTGGCTCAATTGTTCCTTGAAGATGGTGATGAACCCAAAAAAACACAGCTTTCCGCCGATCGGTCAAAAGTGCCTTGGACTGGCCTCCTGCGTCAGCGAGGCCGCAAAGTTCCGCCCTCTTTTCCGTGGGCCTGTTTCCAATGGCAGCCGGGACAAGACGGCAGGTGAAATGATTGACCGGAATGACGAGCCTGGCGCAACAGACCCGCTCAGGGAAGCCGAGGAAAGGGGCATAGCCGAGGGTAGCCGGGCGGCCATGGTCGATGCCAACACAGAATGTGCCGCGGAACTCATAGAACTGCTCGAAAAGCTTATCGCGGCAGCCGGGAGCTATCAAGATCGAAAGAAAGAGCTGCTGGAACATTCGGGACAATGGATCTTATCCCTGGCCGGCGCGATATGCCAAAAAGTGATCAACCACAAACCCGGCCGGAAGGACAAGGCTCTGGAAGAAGCCATGCGGCAGTGGATGGCGGCCGGTCTCAATGAATATCTGCCCCTGGAGGCTGCCGACTACGACGCTCACCAGGTATTGATGTCTGCCGGAGAGATGCTCCTGCCCTGTGAGAAATCAACGGCCCAACGGCTGAAGGCCTGTCTTGACAAATTGCGCAGTCTGCCGGACGCTTTCGACATGCCGGTTTCCAGTCCCCATACCGGGTCGATAAAAAAACTTGTGAATGATATGCTTTCAAAATCCGGTCCTTCCTGAACAGGCTGTTGAAAAACTATTATGCTTGGCCAGACGGCGTTGAAATCCTGCTCAAAATGCTCATTTATTACCAATAAACTGCGCTTTTTGGTCGGATTTTGCCTTGTCTGGCCTGCACTCATGACGCTTTTCAACAGATTGTTAAAGCGGTCGTCAAGAAACTGACAGGACCGGCGGCAATCCGGAACTCTTGCCAAAGCCCATCCTGGAAATATCCAACCAGCTGAAAACACAAAATTAATCGATCAAAAATGCAATCTGCCTTCAGGCCGCCGGGCCGGTGGCATATTTATTGCCGCTGCATTGGTCAAGGTGGAGTTGGATCATCTGTCTCGCAACCGGCAAATGGTGGTCAAAAAGGTGAACCGTCAAAGGTCAAAAATGGAACCCAGGATTGTCTTGCTGATTGAAAAGCGGGCCCGGGTTGAACTTGAACTCGCAGAGGCCCTGGAAGACAGGATCGTTAAGATTCGACGCATTAGCGGTCCGCCTTGGGAAGCTGAAATTGCGGCCGGGTGCAATGCCGTCGTCCTGAATGAAGATTGCGTCGATGATCCGCCGGCGACTGTAAAAAAGATCACAGCAAGAGCGCCGGATCTTCCATTGATTGTTTACAGCCGGAGGCCAAGGCTCCAAAATGCGGTTTCCCTGCTCAAGGCCGGCGCCGTGGATTATCTCAGCCGGAGCGAAGGAATGGAAGCCGTCGCAACGGCCCTTAAAGGGCTGCTGGCCGAAAGTTCGTCGCGCACCGAAGCCCAAAGCCGCTTTCGGAAAACAGGTTGTATCCAACCGCTGACCCGTGATGAGCACATGCAGGGATTGATACGGCGCGCCTGCCGGGTGGCATCGAGCGATGCCACGGTTCTGATCCAGGGTGAAAGCGGGACCGGAAAAGAGGTTTTGGCCAGGTATATCCATGCCTGCAGCCGGAGGTCCAAGGGACCGTTCGTGGCCCTGAACTGCGCTGCATTGCCGGAGCAATTGGCCGAAAGTGAACTTTTCGGGTACGAAAAAGGGGCCTTTACAGGCGCCTTGAGGCGCAAGCAAGGTAAATTCGAACAGGCAAACGGCGGAACCTTGTTGCTGGACGAAATCAGCGAGATGCCTCTTTTCATGCAGGCCAAGCTGCTGAGAGCCCTCCAGGAAAAAGAGATAGATCGGGTAGGAGGGTCTGCACCGGTTCCTGTGGACGCAAGGATCATTGCCACCAGCAATCGCAACCTGGAAGAAGCGGTTGCCGATTCACTGATGCGCAAAGATCTTTACTACCGCCTTAAGGTCATCGTTTTCAAGCTTCCCTCCTTGAAGGAGCGTCGATCCGACATCGACCTGCTGGCCAAGCATTTCCTCGAACAAATGAACCAACGACACCACAGGCAAGTCGGCGGGTTTTCCGAAGATGGGCTTCAAAAATTGAGGCAATACGACTGGCCCGGTAATGTGCGGGAACTTGAAAACACCATCGAGCGGGCGGTTCTTATGGACCAGGACGGTTTACTGACTGCGGAGGACATCTTGATCGAAGGCGACGATGATTTCCTCAATACCCGCCAAACCGGTATTGAAAAGGCGGAATTGAGGGTCGGCATGACGGTTGAAGAAGCGGAAAAGGCCCTGATCTTAAAGACCCTGGAGCATGTCAACCAGAATCGCACCCGGGCCGCTCAATTGCTTGGAATCAGCATCCGCACCTTGCGCAACAAGATAAAGGCTTACCGCGAGGCCAACTGTGGCCCGCCGGAAGCCGTCAACCCGGGATCGCGGCGAAACGATGCCCTGTCATACTGAGACGTGGAAATTGGAGCGGGCCGAGGCGGCCGGAATGAAAATCCGGGATAAAATTGCCGGAGCGATGACGGCAAATTTTGCCCACAGCGTCGATCATTTGACCGTCGCCTTTTTCCTCGCGGCCGGGATATGGATTGAAATTCCAAAAATAACGGGCATTAAAGATATTACGATTCCGGGTCGGGTTATTGGTATGTAATTTGCTCGAATCATCCGCAGGGAGAGCCAATACCATGGGAAGTGAAGATTTATTCGGCGGAGTTTTAGAAACCGCCCGCAAGGCCCTTGATTTGAGAGCCAAGCGCCACAGACTGATCGTCTCCAACCTGGCCAATGCAGACACTCCCGGATACAAGGCCTTCGATATCGAAGTGGAAAAGGCCCTTCAAAAGCAATCCGGGGCTTCACGAGCGATGTTACGGCTGACAGATCCCAGGCATTTGGCGGCTGCCGATTCTGCTGCCGCAGGCCCCTTGAGATACGAGGTGCAGATCGATGAGCAGGTGACCCTCAGGGGTGATGGAAATACCGTCGACATGGAAAGGGAAATGACCAACCTGGCTTCAAATAGCTTGATGTACAAGGCCACCGCCCAGATTTTAACCAAAAAAATTCAACTACTGAAAAGTGTCATCCAGGGAGGTAAACGCTGATCATGGGTTTTTTGGAAGTTCTCAAAACGAGCGCAGCCGGCCTCAGCGCTCAACGCTTCAGGATGAAACTCATCGCCAGTAACCTGGCCAACGTGAATACCACGCGAACCGCAGAAGGGGGTCCTTACAGGCGTAAAGATCCGGTATTGGCCGCGGTGCCCGTCGAAGAAGACTTCGGCCAAATGCTTAAGGGAAGACTGGGCGACGATGATTTGACGGAAGTGAAGGTGATCGCCGTCTACCAGGATGAAAGGCCGCCGATTCTCAAATACGACCCGGGACATCCGGATGCCGACTCGCGCGGTTATGTGGCCATGCCCAACATCAACGTGATCGAGGAAATGGTGAACATGATATCGGCGACACGCTCATACGAGGCCAACGTGACGGCCGTAAAGGCCACCAAAGATATGGCCCTGGACGCCCTAGATATCGGAAGGTAAGCCATGAAAGCAGAAAATGTCAGTTTCGGGATCAAGGCCTTGACGGCCGGCCGGAAAAATACTCCCGCGGCCGACGCCAAGAAGGATTTTGCCGGTTGGCTGTCGGACAAACTCGGCAAAGTGGACAGGATCCAGAAACAGGCCGACGCGGCCGCCCGGGATCTTATCGTGGGGCGTAGCCAGGATCTGCATGAAACCATGCTTTCGATCCAAAAAGCCGAAATCTCTTTCAGGCTCCTGATGGAGGTACGCAACAAGCTCATCAGCGCCTATGAAGAGATTCAACGCATGCAGTTCTGAGAAGTACTTCGCGCCGACCGGGAATAACTTTTATTAATGGATGGGCTTGACCGTGAAAGATATATTCATCCAGTTGAGTCGAATTTTAAAAAGGCTTTCTCCTGCAAAGAAAATCACCTTGGCCGTTTTGATCGTTGCCAGTATAGCCGGCATCATAACCATGGTAAGCTGGTCTGGTTCTTCCGAGTATGCCCCCCTGTTTACGAAGCTCACAGCGGAAGATGCCGCTGAAATTCTGGCCAGGTTGCGCGAGCAAAAGATTCCGTACCAGCTGAACAACAACGGCAGTACCATAGAAATCCCCCGCGAAAAAATCTATGAAACGCGCCTCAACCTGGCCTCGGAAGGCCTGCCAAGGGGAAGCGGTATCGGCTTCGAAGTATTCGATCAAACCAAGCTCGGAATGACCGAGTTCGTTCAAAACATAAATTATCAGCGCGCCTTGCAGGGTGAACTCAGCCGCACCATAAACGGCCTTCAGGAAGTGGAATCCTCGCGCGTTCACATCGTGATGCCGAAAAGATCCTTGTTCATCGAAGACCAACAGCCTGCAACGGCTTCCGTTATTTTGAAGCTGCGTCCCGGTCGTTTCCTCAGTGACGATCAGGTGCGTGGCATCGTCCATCTGGTATCGGCCAGCGTGCCGAACCTCAAAACTGAAAATGTGACCGTGGTTGATGGAAACGGGCATCTTTTGGCCGGGGACGAGGATGCCGATGGGGTGCGCAAGTATACATCCGAGCAACTCGAGTTCCAGCAACGGAGGGAAAAAAGCCTGGAAGCAAGCGTGCGCAGCATGCTCGAAAAGGCCCTCGGAAAAGGCAAGGCCGTGGTACGGGTCGCTTGCGAAATTGATTTCATGCGCCAGGAAGAAACCGAGGAGAAGTACCTGGCAGACAACCAGGTTGTCCGCAGCGAGCAGCTTTCAAACGAACAATCTTCCAGCTCCAAGGGTATTCCGGCCGGAGTGCCCGGTCTGGCGGCAAACGTTACGGCCAATACCCGCCAAAACAAAGCTGGGGGCCAAAGCAACGGTTACAGCAAAAACGACCAGACCCGCAATTACGAAATAGGCAAGGTTGTCAGTCGGCGGGTGCTTCCTATCGGAAAGTTGAAACGCTTGTCCGTGGCGGTAATCGTCGACGGAACCTACAAAAAGGTAATCGAAGGCGAAGGGCAAGAAGCGGTCGAAAAGCTCCAATACGTACCGCGCAGCCAGGAAGAATTGCAGCAGATCGAGAAGCTGGTCAAGAGCGCCGTCAATTTCGATCCTGCAAGGGGTGACAGAATCGAGGTCACCAACATGGAGTTCTACAATGAGCCTTCGCGACCGGAACAATCACCTTCAGCCGTGAAGGTCTGGCTGGCGGCCTTGATGAACCATGCCGGATTGCTCAAATACCTGGCGGTTGCGTTGTTCATACTCTTGTCATTTTTCATGGTAATCAAGCCGCTGGTGGGCTGGTTGGCCACCAGCGCCTGGGAAGAAGCCGAACTGCTGGAGCAGTTGCCAAAGACCATAGCCGAGCTTGAAAGTCAGTACGCCGGCAACGAACTCCAGCAACCCGTGGTTGCCAAGGCCGCCGAAATAATCAGCAAGGACCAGCAACAAGCTCTCCAGCTGATGCAAAAATGGATCGCTGATCAGTAAAAGGGCCAACAGTAAAGCGGGTGATTAACCTGTCCGGGTGTAATTGGCAGCCTATGCGGCACGCAATCAAATTAAAGGTGGGTAGATGCAGCTTGATACCACGAAACTGGCCGGTTCCTTGAAGGCAGCCATCCTGATAAGGGCTGTCGGTCAGGAAGTTGCCGGGCCACTGCTAGAAAAACTGCCCGAGGATCAGAAATCCCTGATCCTCAGGCTCCAGTCGCAGGTTGGAGAAGTTTCAGGTCAACTGGTGCAAAAAGTCGTAGCCGAATTCTTGTCCCAAGCAGGATATCTTCCGGCGCCTGAACAGCAGAATGAGGAAAAACAGCAACCGGAAAGCAAAGAAGAGGGCCGGGTTGAAGAAAACGCCCCGAGAAGCCTGAAAGCCTTGCAATCGATTGCTCCCGACCAGCTCTACCAGCTCATCAAGGACGAGCATCCCCAGACGATCGCCCTGATAATAGCCCATTTGAAACCGGGAGTCGGCAGTGACATCTTAAGCCGTTTGCCCGACGAGCTGAAGTCGGATGTCGCCCTCAGGATCGCCAGCCTGGACAAGGTGATCTCCGGTATGGTCGAGGAGATCGACAGGATCTTCGAGCAGATACTGAAAGACAAGGATCACTCTGCAATTCAGGAAGCCGGAGGGGTGTCGCGCCTGGCCGAGATCCTGAACCAGATAGACGGGGCTTCGGCCGAACAGATAATAGACGATATCGAGGAGAACGATCCGGAACTGGCCGATGAAATAAAACAGAAGATGTTTGTCTTCGAAGATATCATCCTGGTCGATGACAAGGGGCTCCAGAAAGTCCTGCGGGCCATCGAAACCCAGGAGCTGGCCCTGGCTCTGAAGGCCGCCTCCGAAGAGGTCAAAGAAAAGATATTCAGCAACATGTCCGAGAGGGCCGCCGACATATTGAAAGAAGAAATGGAAGTTTCAGGGGCGGTTCGCATGAAAGACGTCACCGACGCACAGCAAAAGATAACCAAGGTCATCCAGGAAATGGAACGCAAGGGCGAGTTGATCATAAGCGGCAGGGGAGGAGAAGAGTTCATTGGTTAAAGTTTCAGACAATCGATCCGCCCGGAAAGCCGCAGAACTTTATGAATTTCCGCGCCTGGCCGGACAGGACCTCCGGGGCGGCGCCACGAAAGTCAGGACGGGGCCTGAAGGTGCTGAAAACGGGCAGGCGACAGACATCGCCAAAGATGCAGAAAGCCGGAGTTTTGATAAAGCCTACCGTGACAATTTCGCTGATATCCTTGCCAGCCGCCGCGAGGTCGTTGCCAAAGCCGGGACGGCGGTTGAAAGACAGCTGGCGGCCTGGGAGAACCTGGATAAAAGATTGGAGCGCAAGGTATCCAGGTCGATTGTAAAAGGTGCCCTGGAGCTTGCGGGCATTATGATCGCCAGGGCCCTGGAAGCCGAGCCGGAGCTTGTCCGCAACGTTGTTTCCATGGCCCTTGCAATGGTCGTCACGAGAACCGACATGGTTGTCAGGAGCCATCCCGAAGACTGGCAGATGGTCAAGGAAATGATTGATAGCCTGGAAACAGAGCATGGAAACTTAGGCCAGGTACGGGTTGAATCCGACAGTGGAATCGACAGGGGTGGCTGCGTCATTGAAACAGAGTTCGGGATGATCGATGCCCGGATCGATTCGCAACTCAATGTGATCCGCAGGGCCCTGGAATCTTGAACCCGGATTTTGCAGCCCAGGCATTGGAAGTGCATAATCCGGGTTGAATGCAAAGACGCCGATACAAGGTATCAAAATGATGGATATCGAAAGCCTGATTGCCAGGATTGCTGATACAAACCCTATCCAGGCCCATGGAAAGGTGACCAAGGTCGTCGGAATGGTAATCGAGGCCAATGGGCCGGCCGTAGAGCTTGGATGTCTTTGCGAAATCCACTCGTGCGACAAGCAGCGGCGCATACGGGCCGAAGTGCTGGGATTCAGGGATAAAACGGTTTTATTGATGCCCCTGGAAGAGATCCAGGGTATCGGTCCGGGAAGCAGGGTTGTCGCCCTTCAGGCAGAGGCGCATCTTGCCGTCGGCAAGCGCTTGATGGGCAGGATAATAGACGGGCTGGGGTTGCCCATAGATGGCAAGGGACCGGTCCCGGCTGAAAAATACTACCCCATCTATGCCAACCCGATCAACCCCTTGCTGCGCTCAAGGATAGACAAGCCCCTGGACCTCGGAATAAGGGCCATCAATGCGCTGCTGACCATCGGGTGTGGACAGAGGATCGGTATTTTTGCAGGCTCCGGGGTCGGCAAGAGCGTCCTGATGGGCATGATCGCCCGCAAATCGACCGCCGATGTCAATGTTATCGCCTTGATAGGCGAAAGGGGTCGCGAGCTGAACGAATTCATCGAGCGCGAACTTGGTCCTGAAGGATTGAAACGCTCGGTTGTAGTCGTGGCGACATCCGACCACCTGCCCCTGGTACGGGTAAGAGGCGCTTTCATCGCAACTTCGATAGCCGAGTACTTTCGTGACCAGGGCCTGACGGTCAACCTGATGATGGATTCGTTGACAAGGTTCGCCATGGCCCAGCGCGAGATAGGCTTGGCACTGGGAGAGCCGCCAACCACCAAGGGTTACACGCCTTCGGTATTCAACCTGATGCCCAGGCTGCTGGAAAGAGCCGGCACCTCCCAGCATCGGGGATCCATAACAGGCCTCTACACGGTGCTGGTGGAAGGTGATGACCTGAACGATCCCATCGCCGATGCGGCCCGCTCGATTCTTGACGGTCACATAGTCCTTTCCCGGAAGCTCGCCGGGCGTAATCATTACCCGGCCATTGATGTCCTCAAGAGCGTAAGCAGGGTGATGAATGATATCACCGAAATGGAACATCGCTACAATGCCGCCCGTTTCAAGGAACTTCTGGCGGTATATGAAAAAGCGGAAGACCTGATCAACATCGGTGCCTACGTGAAGGGCAGCAATCAAGAAATCGATCGCGCCATAGAAAAAATAGATGCTTTCAACGATTTCCTGCGCCAGCCCATGGACAGCTACGTTTCTTTTGAACAGAGCCTGGCACAACTGGAGCAGGTGGTAAGTTGAAGGCGGGAGACTGATCCTCAATGGGCAGATTCAGGTACGAGTCGGTTTTGCGGTACCGCAAGTTCGAGGAAGAAAAACTTCAGCAGGAGCTTTGCGAGACCAAGCGCGAGCTCGAGGCTGAAAAGACACGCCTGGGCAGGCTGGAGAAACAGTTGCAAGAAGCCCGGCACAGTTTCAGGCTCAGCATTCAGAAACCGGTCAGCAGCCCGGTCTTACTGATGCATAACCGCTTTTTGGAACAGTTGGGATCGAAAATCGCCCGCCAGCTGGAAAGGATCGAGGAAGCCCAAGAGCGTTGGCGCCAAAAGCGCGCTGAAGTCGTCGAAGCGCAGAAAAACCGCAAATCACTGGAAAAGGTCAAGCAAAATCACCGCTTGGCCGAACGGGCCGTGGAAAACAGGCTTGAGGGAAAATTCCTGGATGAAATAGGCGTCAACCGATTCATCCACAGACAACTAGATGAGGATAACTAATGCAAGCAGTCCAGACAAAGATTGAAGGCAATGCCGAGCTGACGGTAAATCCAACACCCGGCCCAACAGGGGTGGTAAAGGAAAAGGCCGCGGGTCAGGATCCGGAACAAGCCGGTAGTAACCCTTTTTCAGCGATGATGACCAACTTGCTGGAAGAAGACCGGATCACAGGGCAAGTAACGGACAAGCAGGAAACGGATCCGGAGCAGGAAACGGCGGCATCAGATACCCAGTCAAGGGAAGATTTCCAGGTGTTGGGTGCCCTGGCCTGTTTGTTCAACGATGCAAGTTCCGGGTCGTCACCTGGAAACGGAAATGGCCTCCGGCTTCAAGAAGGCCCCGCAGCGGCCCGGAACGAGATCTTGACCGGCGAGGCGGCCCCGTCCGGGAACCAACAATTTCCTCTTTCCGAACAAATTACTGACCCACAGGACCAATCCGTCTTTAACCGCGAATCGCAGGGCCATCAGCAACCAACCCCTGACAGACCGTCTTTGCAACGTGGGGTTTGCCTTCCGTTCGAAGCAAAGAATGTTCAGAATGATTTATCGGCCGCTCAGAAGATACCTCCCAACATGCCGGACGAAAATGCTTTATCGGAAGCAGAAAGCAAGCAGGCCGGACCGGGACTGAAGAGCGGCATCCATTTCGGGCCGGGGGCCGGCAGTCCTGGTGTTGGCGAAAAGCATTTGGGCGGGACCCAAAAACACGGGCAAAGCGTCCCAGCCGGAGAAACAACCCCAACCCCCGTGCCCGCGGCAGAAGTAAACAGCCAAATCGAGCACACAGATGCCCCGGTTTCAGGAGCCGAGATGACCCCGGTGGAAAAAAGCCCGGACCCGGGAGCCGGCGAAGACCAGATGCAACCCGGCGCGCGTTTGAAAACCGCTTCTGAAGCAGTGGGCGCCAAAAAAGCGTTAAATCCGATGGTCGATTTTGCCCGCCAGGCGATGGCCGGCCAGGGGAAGATCGGCCTTGAAAAGAGCACGGCCAACCATAGCCCTTCCAGGGGGCTTGAAAGCGAAATCCTCAGGCAGGTGGTCGCCAGGATCCGCTTGAGCAAGGCCAAGGTTCCCTCTAGGGCCAGTATCAGGCTCGAGCCGGCATCCCTGGGAAAGTTGCACGTGGATCTAAGGGCTGACGGGCACCAGGTCAGCATCCGGATGATCGCCGAAAGCCACGT
>JALVRI010000366.1 GCA_027031325.1 Desulfobacteraceae bacterium | reverse complement strand
CCGGGGACGATCAGGAATGTTGACGTTGAGGAAAACTCCCTTCGCCAGTCCTTGTTCAACCGCCTTTTCCCCGACCAGGCGCGCGATTCGGGCCGCATCGGCATACCAGCGCGGGCTGAAAGAGTCTATCGACACGGCCAAGGCGGCGATTCCGTATAGACAGGCTTCGCGGGCTGCGGCAACGGTGCCGGAATAATTCAGGTTGACCCCCACGTTCGAACCGGGATTTATCCCTGAAACCACCAAATCCGGTCTCAAGTCCAGCAACTCGAGGACGGCCAGTTTCACGCAGTCGGCCGGGGTCCCGTTCACCGCCAGGGCTTCCTGCTTTCCATCGGCCCGGACTTTCTTGATCCGCAAAGGGTTGTACAATGTTATCCCGTGACCGACGGCACTTTTCTCTGTATCCGGGGCAACCACGTATACCGTATGGTACCTTGCAAACTCGTGGTAAAGAGCCCACAGCCCTTCTGCCAGGACTCCATCATCGTTGGTCAACAAAACCCTCATCTTTTCTGCGTCCGGTTCGCCGGCCCACCTCTCATGCCCAAAGCCGATGAATTCGATTCATGTTGATTTTTCATCCCTTATGGCTCTATATGGAAAAATTCGCCCGGGCGCAAGACTTAGCAGCCAAATCCCGGTCAACCGAAGGTAAGGGTAAATTCAGCAACTTTTTGGAGCAGGCTTCCAAGCTTTCTTGGCCACCGGAACAAACCCACCGGCAGGCGCGCCGCTCAAAAGTGGCACCGGTATTCGGATCCGAAACAATTATGAGCTGGTCTCCAGGGTCAAAATCTGTCCTCGAATTCAGGCGCCTTCTGGGATTGTGGTTGCTTTGGACGGTCGTTTCGTGGCTCTGTCCGGCATCCGCCCCCGCGGCTCAGGACGTCAGGCCCGCTCCCTGGCAGATAAGCGCCGATAATTTCGACTACGATCAGCCCAACGGAATCTACCGCGCCCATGGTAACGTGGTGATCAAGCGGGGACAGCATTTGCTCCTGGCCGACTGGGCCGAGTTCCACAGCAAGACCAGGCAGGTGGTTGCCGGCGGCCACGTCAGGCTCACTTCCGGCAAGGACATCCTCAGGGCCGACCGGATCGAGATGGATCTTGAAACCGAAACAGGCACCATCGAAAACGGAAGCCTTTTTCTGGCCGAAAACCATTTCTACATTTTTGGTGACCGGATTCGCAAGATAGGTCCAGCCACCTACACCGCTGAAAAGGCCACGGTTACAACCTGCGATGGTCCCGACCCGGACTGGAGGATAACCGGCAGGGATGTCGAGGTCACCATCGAGGGCTACGGTTTTGTTTCCCACGCGGCCCTCTGGGCTCGCAAACTACCCGTCCTTTACAGCCCCTACCTGGTCTTTCCGGTAAAGCTCAAGCGCCAGACAGGACTGTTGACCCCCTGGGCCGGGTATTCCGACCGCAGGGGGCTGGAATACGTCCAGCCCTTTTTCTGGGCCATCTCAGCCAGCACCGATGCCACCGTGCACGGCCATTACATGGACAAGAGGGGGCTTAAAGGCGGGCTTGAATATCGTTGGGTCAGAGATACCCGATCCCGGGGAACAATCATGCTGGAAGGTTTCATCGACCGCCAGATCGATGATGGCAGCCCCGCCAAATCGGCTCAATGGGGTTACCCGGACGATACCGCCACCCGGCCCAACAGCGACCGTTACTGGCTGCGGGGCAAGATCGACCAGGGGCTTGGGAAAGGATTCAACGCCAAGCTCGATCTTGACCTGGTAAGCGACCAGGATTATCTGCGCGAGTTCAGAAACGCCTACGCCGGCTACAATGACACCCGAAACGTTTTCAATAAGACTTATGGCCGCGCCCTGGACGATTACGACGACCCGGTCCGCTTGAACCGCCTCAACCTCAACCGCACCTGGCCGCGGATGAGCCTCAACGCCGATTTGCAATGGTACGACGATGTAATCAAGCGCAGAGAAGGAAGCGATGACGACACCCTTCAGCGCCTGCCGAGCATCGATTTCAACGTTTCCAAGTCCCCGCTGGCTTACCTGCCGCTGAAGTACCGTCTTGCAAGCAACTACACTTATCTCTACCGTCAGGACGGCGACCGGGCCCACCGCCTGGATTTGCACCCCAGGCTCTTGTGGCCCGCCTCGCTGGGACCCTATCTTACCCTCGAGCCCTCGGCCGGACTGCGTTACACCGCCTGGCAGATGGAGAAAGTAAGCAGCGACCCTAACCTGAAACGTTTCCACCAAAGGACCATCTACGACCTGGAACTGACCCTCGCCAGCCAGCTTTACCGTGTCTTCCGGGTCGGTCAAGACCGGCTCCTGAAGCATTCCCTCCAGCCCGAGGTGATTTACCGGTATGTCCCCGATCAGGATCAGACCAGCCTGCCTGATTTTGACAGCGTGGACCGGATCGAGGCCGACAACCTGATCACATACAGCCTCAACAACCTGTTCACCCTTCGTACCCCAAGACCGAACAGGACCGGCATTGAAAATGAACGTTTCGATTATCTGGCGCTTGCCAGGTTGAAAATCAGGCAAAGTTATGACATCAACAAGGCCAACCGGGGTGACCCGAGGCCTTTTTCCGACATCTTCGCCGAGTTGGATATAACCCCCGGCCGCTGGTTCCTGGTAGACAGCGACGCCAGCTGGTCTTGCTACGACAACCGGATGAACGCTTACAACCTGGGGGTCGGCCTCTTCGATGGCCGGGGCGACCGCATATACAGCGAGTATCGTTACCGCAAGCAGACCGTTGAACAAGAGGGCAAAGACTCGATCCTGGTAACGGCCGAGATGGTGGTGACCGGCCGCCTTCAGCTCAGGGGCGCCTACGAGCGCAACCGCCTTACCGGCACCGATATCCGCAAGGCAATCGGCTTTACCTACAACGCCCAGTGCTGGCGGCTTGAAGTCGATTATTCCAGGGAACAGGACGAGGAGAAGGTAAGCGCCATGATCCACCTGAGCGGGCTGGGCTCGGTGGGAGGCTGAGGAGAGAGCAAATGATTGTGGTCAAAACACCTTTGCGTATCAGTTTCGTGGGCGGCGGTTCGGACATGCAGGCCTATTACCGCCATCGGCCGGGCAAGGTGGTCTGCAGCGCCATCGACAAGTTCGTTTACGCCATCGTAAAAGAACGATTCGATGACATGATCTATATCAACTATTCCAGGAAGGAATGCGTCGAAAGCGTCGACCAGATAAGGCACGACCTGGTACGGGAGGCGATGCGGATCACCGGCGTGGAAAAGGGTATCGAGATAACCACCCTGGCCGACATCCCGTCCACTGGAAGCGGCCTGGGCAGCTCGTCCTCCATTACCGTGGCCCTGCTCCACGCCCTGTATACCTACAGGCATGAACTGGTTACCGCCGAACAGCTTGCCCGGGACGCCTGCCGGATAGAGATCGAAATCCTCAAAAAACCGATCGGTCGCCAGGATCAATACGCCGCCGCTTACGGTGGAATCAATCGGTTCGAATTCAGCTCCGCCGGGACTTCCAGGAAGCCGGTAACCCTGACCAACAAGATCAAGCGCCGTTTTTCATCCTCCTTGCTCCTGTATTATACCGGTCTTGCCAGATCGGCCGACGATATTTTGAGTGAGCAGCAAGAAAACCTGGAGGCGGCCGCAAAACAAGCTTTGATGGACAAAATGGTAGCCCTGGTCGACCCTTTCACCGCGGCCATGGAAGCAGGTGACATCGAGCAGTGCGGCCGGCTGCTGGATGAAAACTGGAACCTGAAACGCCGGATGGCTTCCGGTATCTCCAACTCAACCATAGATCAGATGTATGCCACCGCCAAAAGCGCCGGTGCCCTGGCCGGCAAGATAACCGGGGCCGGCGGTGGTGGATTTTTACTGCTCATAGTCCCCCGCGAAAAACAAAATCGGGTTTTCGGGGCCATGGCCGGCTTTCGGGAACTTCCTTTCATGATAGAAGAAAGCGGCAGCAAGGTCATTTTTGACGACCGCTCTTACTCCAGCAAGTAAGGTGAGCTAGCGGCGCCGGCCTTGGAATAGGGCCGCCTCGTTAAACCGAAAGGACGAAACAGATGCATATCCTGATTACCGGAGGAGCAGGTTTTATCGGTTCCCATACGGCCGACGCCTTGATTGAGCAGGGCCACAAGGTCAGAATAATGGACAGTCTCCATCCCACGGTTCATCCGGAGGGCGAGCCTCCGCGCCACTTGCCTGCCGGTGCCGAATTCCACAGAGGCGATGTGCGCAATGCCGCCGATTGGGAAAGGGCCCTGGAAGGCATCGATGCCGTCTATCACCTTGCCGCTTACCAGGATTACCTGACCGACTTTTCGACCTTCTTCGCGGTCAATGCGGCCGGCACCGCCCTGTTGTACGAAATCCTGGTCCGCCACCGTGAGCGCTTCAGGGTTAACAAGATAATCGTCGCTGCCAGCCAGGCGGTAATGGGCGAAGGACGTTATATTTGCCC
>JALVRI010000365.1 GCA_027031325.1 Desulfobacteraceae bacterium | reverse complement strand
GGGTGGTGATCCATCAGCTCGATCTTCCACTTACGCCCCTCGGCGTAACGGCTGTACATGCGGAAAAGATCACTGGCAAAAAGGGCGGCCTCGTCCCCGCCCGTACCGGCCCTGATCTCCAGCAGGACGTTCTTCTCGTCCAGGGGATCCTTGGGGACCAGGAGTTGCTTCAGCTCGGCTTCCAGTTCCTGCCTGGCCCCGGTCAAGCGCTCGATTTCCTCCTTGGCCATTTCCTTGATCTCGGGGTCATCGTCTTTCAAAAGTTCCAGGCTCTGCCCCAGATCTTCTTCCAGGCGGCGGTAACGCCGGTAGGCATCCACTATCCTGCTCAGCTCGGCATGCTCGCGGGCAAGCTTTTCATAAGTACCCCTTTCTTTGACCACGTCAGGGTCACTGAGGCGTTTTTCAAGCTCAATAAATTTTTCTTCCACACCCTGAAGCTTGTCGAACATGACTGGTCAACCTCAAAACTGGGGTTAGTGTCAGTAACCTTCTCCGGCAAATGCGATCAGAGCAAGTAACTCTATCCGGCCAGGTCAATAAAACAATCAAGCTGCCGGAATATGGTCCGGCAGCTTGATATGGGACTGGGCCCAGTCCCTTGAAAACAAACCTATTTTTTCTGGAACTTGGCGTATTTTTTCCTGAAACGCTCAATGCGTCCGGCGGTATCAACCAGTTTCTGCTTGCCCGTGAAAAAGGGATGGCATTTTGAACAAATTTCCACCCTGATGTCTTTCCTGGTCGAACCGACCTCAATTACATTGCCACAGGCACATTTGACGGTAGTGTCGTAATACTCGGGATGAATATCCGCTTTCATTGTAATTTAAACCCCCTATACAAAATTATGATCTCTCTAGGCGTTCATTGATTCCAAAAACTCTTTATTATCTTTTGTTCCGTGCATTTTTTCAAGTAAAAATTCCAGGGCATCGGCAGGGTTGAGGGAGGAAAGCAGCTTGCGCAGGATCCACACCCGGTTGAGGGTCATCTCGTCCAGCAACAGCTCCTCTTTGCGGGTGCCCGATTTCTTGATGTCGATGGCCGGAAAGATCCGCTTGTCGGCCAGCCGGCGGTCCAGCTGGATCTCCAGGTTGCCGGTACCCTTGAACTCCTCGAAGATGACCTCATCCATCCGGCTGCCGGTGTCAACCAGAGCCGTGGCAATAATTGTCAGGCTGCCGCCTTCTTCTATGTTGCGGGCGGCTCCAAAAAATCTTTTGGGTCTCTGGAGGGCATTGGAATCGACACCGCCGGAAAGGATCTTACCCGACGGCGGCATTACGGAATTGTAAGCCCTTGCCAGGCGGGTTATGCTGTCGAGCAGGATCACAACGTTACGTTTGTGCTCCACCAGACGCTTGGCTTTCTCGATTACCATTTCAGCTACCTGGACGTGCCTTTCAGCAGGCTCGTCAAAGGTGGAACTTATCACCTCTCCCCTGACAGAGCGCTCCATGTCGGTAACTTCCTCGGGACGCTCATCGATCAGCAGAACAAACAACATCACGTCCTTGTGGTTCTTGACGATGCTGTTGGCAATAAACTGCAAGAGCATGGTCTTACCCGACCTTGGAGGCGAGACGATCAGCCCCCGCTGGCCGAAACCGATGGGTGTCAACAGGTCCATGATACGAGTCGAGTAATTTTCAGGATCGGTCTCCAGGATCACCCGCTTGTCAGGATACAAGGGAGTAAGGTTGTCGAAGAGAATCTTGTCGCGGGCCACCTCGGGATCTTCGTAGTTCACCGCTTCGACCTTGAGCAGGGCGAAATACCGTTCCGACTCCTTGGGCTGCCTGATCTGGCCGGAGACCGTGTCCCCGGTCCTGAGGTTGAAACGCCTGATCTGGGAGGGAGAGACATAGATATCATCCGGGCCGGGAAGATAATTGTAACTGGGGGCCCGCAGGAATCCAAACCCGTCGGGCAGGATTTCGAGGGTTCCCTCGCCGTAAATCAGGCCGTTTTTCTCGATTTGGGCCTGGAGGAGAGCGAAAATCAGCTCCTGTTTGCGCATTCCAGCAGCACCATCTATCTTGAGCTTCTTGGCCATTTGAGTAAGTTCGCTGATTTTCATGTTTTTCAATTCGGAAATGTTCATTGCCACATACCCCATCTTGCTTGGTAACTAAAAAAGAAACGGACAGTTTGTCCAAAGATCCTGCCTATCTCCAACAGGTCCTAACATCCCATATAATTGTCTTCATCATTCGGCTTTTCGTGTCAGAATCCGCCATCTGGTCGGACCGTTTGCCAACGGGTTCCATCCTCCGGCATTGCCGGTATCCCTTTTGGCTCCGCTGATGGTGAAACAGTCGATTTTTATGGAGGAATATGAAGTTATTGGTTATATAGAAGAAAATTTGGGTATTCGCTCCACAAGGCGGGTTCCGCTGCCTTGGACAGCACTTATCTTATGAAACAGCTCGTGTCAAGTTATTTTATGGTGCACCCATGGAGAAGACCGTCTTGGTTGACAACGGGGGAAAATGCCTCCACCAACTTGCGCGCCTGCTTCCCGCCTGCAACGGATGTTACATTGTGGGTGGGGCGGTAAGGGATTGCCTCCTGGGCAATCAGCCGCTAGACATCGACCTGGTATCCGGAAGCGATGCGCAAGACCTGGCCGCCCGGATCGCACGCAAATTCGGCACCCGGGTCATCCACCTCCGGCAAAACAATCATGAACTTTTTCGAGTAGTCACACCGGTATACACTTTCGACGTCACCTCCATGGCAGGCGGCGGTCTTGAGGATGATCTTGCCCAGCGAGACTTTACGGTCAATGCCATGGCATACGACCCTGCCACAGACAGCCTGATCGACATTTTCGATTCCCGTGCCGATCTTGCAAACTCGGTGGTAAGGATGACATCAGCGGCGGTTTTGGCCGCCGATCCCCTCCGCCTCCTGCGCGCCTTTCGGCTAGGCGCCTGCCTGTCGTTTACCATCTCCGAACCCACCCTGGATGCCATAAGGCGGAAAGCAAGCACCATCTGCTCGGTGGCCGGAGAAAGGGTTTACGGGGAGCTTTTCAAGCTCTTGAATGCCCCCCGCAGCTTTTCTTTCATTCGGCAAATGAACCAAACCGGACTTTTGACCGCTCTTTTCCCGGAACTGGCCGCCCTCAACCTGTGCCTTCCCGACGAGCACCATGCTTACAACGGTCTGACCCACAGCATTGAAACCTACACCAAGCTGGAAGATTGCCTGGACAATCCGCCCGACTGGCTTGCATCCTGGAGCCCCTGGTTACCAGCTCCAGGTCAGGCCCTTTATCCCCTGCTGAAGCTGGCCGCCCTGCTCCACGATATCGGCAAGCCGCCTGCGAGAAAGATGCCGGCTCCGGGGGCGGGCACTTATCCCGGCCATGCTGTTGTCGGTGCCCGTATGGCTGTTCAAATCGCCCGCAGGTTGCGCTGTTCAACTTTTGAACGGAAAAAGCTGGAATTTTTGGTCGGCCACCATATGCACCTTTTTTATCTTTTCCAGCTAGCAAGCCAAAAGCGCCTCAGCCGGCGGGCCGTGGGACGCTTTTTCAGAATCTCCGGCGACCAGGCCGGGTGCCTGCTGGTCTTGTTCACGGCCGACACCATGGCAAAGACTCCTGAGCGCCAACGATCCATAGAAGCCCTGGCGGATTTCTGCCACCTGCTTGCAGATCGTTACCTGGCTGCATCGTCCAGAAGGCGTTCGCTTCCACGCCTGATCACCGGCTACGACCTGATGGAAAAGTTCGGCCTCGAACCTTCGCCTCTTTTCAGGACTATCCTGGAACAGGTTTCCGAATTGTACCTGGCCGGAATCCTGACCACCAGGAATCAGGCCCTGAAATGGGTGGAACGCTACCTTGAAAACAGGCAAGCGGCCAATTCAGGGTAAAACCGGGGCAAGCCGAAACATTACAGGGCGGGAGTAAAAACGACCGGCCCCGGAAAGGCAAATCTTTCCGGAGCCGACAAGCTTGAGCCAAAGGCGGCTCCCGAAACGGGCCTTGGCAGGCTGTTGAAAAAACTATTACGCTTGGCCACAGGGCGTTAAAATCCTGCTCAAATGCTCATTTGTTACCCATAAACCGCGCTTTTTGGCCGGATTCTGGCTTGTCTGACCTGCGCGCTCATGACGTTTTTCAACAGCCTGCTAGGGGCCACTGCCCGGCCCACAACGGTGGAAAAAACCGAATCAATCGAAAACGAGGACCTAGAGAGCATCCAGGGCACTGAAGATCCGATCCCTGATTTCTTCAACCCTGCCAACGCCTTCGATCCGTATGTACTTGGGGGCATCGGCGTCCCCGGAATCAGACCATTTCTTGTAATAATCCACCAGGGGTTCTGTCTGGGCGTGGTAAACTTCCAGGCGTTTGCGGACCGTCTCTTCCTTGTCGTCATCCCTCTGGACCAGCGGTTCGCCGGTCACATCATCCTTGCCTTCCACCTTGGGCGGATTGTAGATAACATGATAGGTGCGCCCGCTTGCCAGATGAACCCTCC
>JALVRI010000364.1 GCA_027031325.1 Desulfobacteraceae bacterium | reverse complement strand
TACCTGGATTGCTTCGAGATGAATATTTGGGCCCGATCTTCTTCGGTAACGGTTCCCTCCACCGAGGATTGCATTGCGGCCACTAGCTGGTCGGGATCGTCTTTTTCGGTGAAACGGATATCCAGGACGGCTTCAGCCCGGTCGGGAACCTGGTTGGCAACCTTGCCTCCGGTGATCAGCCCCACGTTGCAGCTGGGGTGCCAGTGACCGGGGTCGTCAGGATAGGGCTCGAACAGTTTCCTGATGGCCAGGATATCCTTTATCAGGATGTCGATGGCGTTTTTGCCCAGCCAGGGCCTGCTGCCATGGGCGCTTTTGCCCCTTGCCGTCAGCCTGATTTTCAGGATTCCTTTTTCCTTGACGATGAGGCGGTCCGGAGCCCCTCCGTCCAGGGCGATGCCGAAAGCAGTCCCGATTGTGGGCAGGATTTTGGCCGCGCCGTTGCGGCCCCCGATTTCTTCGTCCGAGGTTATCAGCAGCCCCAGGGGCCATGAAACATGCTTGTCGGCCAAAATTTGCCTCAGCAGGACAAGGCAGAGGGCTACGGCATACTTGTCGTCTATGCTTCCACGGCCCCGGAGAAGATCCCCCTCGACCCGGGGTATGAAAAGTTCCTCAGAAGCGGCAACCACGTCCAGGTGGCTCATCAAAAGAACCGGGACGTAGTTGGATTCCGGCATGGCCACAAGCGAAATATATCCGCCGTGCTCGATGCGGCGGTGCCGGATTCCATGCTCTTTCATCCAGTCGGAAACAAAGAGGCAGCATTTGTGGATTTCCTCGGGACGGTCATGGGTCGAGGCAAATCGGATCAGCTGGCTGGTAAGGGAGACGATTTCTTCTATCAATGGATCCATTTTGAGTTTCCGTTTGTTGCAGAATTGTTCCAAAGATCCCATCTGGCCGGGATGGTTTTCATTGCGGATTATGCACCTCAAATACCTATGCCTGCCCTCCGGCTCGTATCTTCGGCAAACCAGCCGGCTGCAAAATCCGGGTTCATGGGCGCTGCAACCTGCCCTGGGCTATAACCGATTCAATTCGAAGCCCGGAATCACAGACCAGCAGGTCAGCATCCATCCCTTCTTCCAGGCGGCCCTTCTGCTTTTCCAGCCCCAGCCGGCGGGCGGGATTTTCCGTAAAAAGGCCAAGGACTTGTTCCAGGGCCAGGCCGGAAGCCCGCAGGGCCTGTAATTCCTTCAAAAGGCGGTCTATTTTCCCTACTGCCAGGCGAACCAGGTTGCCATGGTTGTCGAAAACCGGCATGGAACCGTTGCTGTCCGAGCTGATTGTCAGCCGTTCAAGTCCGATCCCGGCTTTAGTGGCCAGCCTGATAGCCTTGACCGGTTCCAGGGCGAACTCGAGGGCTTCGGCACCGGCGGTTATGTCGATGTTGCCACCCAGGCGGGCAAACTCAAGGGCATGCCGGAAAAGTTCAGGGGTCCGGTTGACATGGGTGGGCAGAAACTGGCCGATGGGGATTTCGGTTTCATTCACCGCCCGCATCAGCAGGTCGAGACGATTTGAACCGCTACCGGTGTGAATATGGACGAGCCCGGCCTTGCCCCCGATCATTCCCCCGGTACGGGCCTCGGCGGCCAGCCTGATGAACTCCCCGAAGCCCGGTTGGGATGAACGGTGATCGGAAATGGCAAGCTCGCCCACCCCGATAACAGGCTCCAGCAAGGCGATATCCCTGCGGATACTGCCGGTAATCGTTGGCGGCGGCACGTGGTAGGAACCGGTATAGATGAAGGCCGATATTCCAGAGGCCCTGAGCTGCATCGCCTTGGCAAAGAGGGCTTCCAGGCTCCTGGTGACGTCGTCTGTGCCCAGGCAGCCGGCGACGGTGGTGACACCGGCTGCCAGGATGGTTGCAGGGTCGATTTCCGGTGTGCGGGTGGCAAAACCACCCTCGCCTCCGCCTCCTATCAGGTGGACATGCAGGTCTACCAGGCCGGGGATGACCAATTTGCCGGCGGCCTCGATGATAGTGATCTCCAGGTCCCGGGGCGGTTCGATCACGGGAGCTATTTTGATGATCCGGCGGCCGCAGGTCAGAATATCCTGCCGTCCTGCCGGGCGGGGGGTAAAAAGATTTCCACCCCTGACCAGGATCATCGTGGGCTGCCGTTTGGCGGCCGGTGTTTCAGGTTTGGGGGTTTTCACTTGGGCATTACACCTTTTTTGTTTCCGCCAAGACATCCGACCACGGCCCCGATTACCGCCTCCACTGCAGATTCAACGTTCATCCTGCCGGAGTTGATCACCAGGTCGTAGTGGCTTGGATCGTTGATGTCGGCGTTGAAACTTTGACGCACGAAGGCCTGTCGCTTTGACTGGCGGACCATGATTCTTCTTTTGGCGGTATCACTGGGGACACCGAACATGCGGGCTACATTTGCGATCCTGGTTTCCAGGGGAGCTATCACCCGCACGCTGAATCTTTCTTCCGGCGGGAGAATGAAGTTGGCTCCCCGGCCGACTATGACCGCCCGGCCGTGTTTGCCGATGGTGGACACTATCTTCATCAAGTGCTCAAGATAGATGCTGGGATGGATGTAGGTGTCTTCGACAAGGGAAGCGATAAAATCCTGGACTCCCGACAGTCGTTCCTTTTCAAGTGATTCTACTACCTTGGCGCTTATGCGGGCGCTTTCTGCGATTTTATGGATTATGTCTCGATGAAAAAAATCGAAGCCGAGTTGATCGGCGATTTCCCTGGCAATCAGGCAACCACCGCTTCCCGGTTCCATGCTGACCGTGATCACGGGAAGCGCGGCCTCCATTTTCTTGAACTCTTCGGAGTGCATCTCCTCCCATTTTTTGGTGATCTTCCGAACGAACTCCTCAATTGAAATCGAACCATTGCCCGTATTCTCCATGAACTCAGTCTCCTTAACAGCTTGTGGTTTTTGGTGCAAAAACACAAGGCCGGTTCAATACTCCTGTTGAAATGGAAAATCAAGCCCAATGGTTTGCGGCATTTTCATCCCGCTCCCTGTCCCGAAAGGAAGGCCGAAAGCTGCCAACCATTGTCAGAAGTATCTACCCGAATTTTGCACGCAAGACTGGATAAGGCGATAATTTAGAGAATGAAAGCTTGAGAGAGCGAGATCGTGTGAAAGGCGGCTTATCAGTTCATCTTTTTTCCATGCAGACTTGCGGCCGTAAGCAAAGCCTCTGGAATGAGCTGAAAAAAGGGCTGGCAGGTAAAAAAGCAGAGCATTAGAATAATCAGCCTTTTTCGGCGGCCTCGATGAATTTGGCGACTAATTTTTCGGCATCCTCCCTGGTTATGATTTCCGGCAGGCGCTTGGTGGCCAGGGCAATGGCCTGGTCGATCATTTCCGCCCTGACGGCCTGGTGAGCCTGGCGAATGTGGTGTTCCAGCTTATGGCCGGCGCTTTCCAGCATGTGTTTGCTTTCCCTGCGGGCCTGTTCGATGATGCGTTCTTTTTCCCTGGTGCCGTCGGCAATTATTTTTTGCTTGATCTGTTCGATGCGTTCGGCGCGATGCTTGAGCTGGACGCGGGCCGCCTCGATTTCAGCCACCACTTTGCTTTTTTGTTCTTCCAGGATTTCTATCTCTTCTTTTATCTGGTCTTTTTGTCCCTTCAGGAAGTTGATGATCGGTCTCCGGCCGTATTTGAAAAACAGGGCCGCCAGGATGATGAAATTTACCCAGCGCATTATAAGGTCGTAGGTTTCGCGGTTGAAACCCGAGGCCCAGGCCGGCCCGGCAGGCAGCAGGAGACCGGTCGCCAAGCAGACAAGCGCCAGAAAAAGGGGCTGGTGGTTGCGCTTCATGCTATGACAACCTCCGGTTTAGCAGAATCTCCATGATCCGGGTGGATAGCTTTTCGGCTTCGGCTTCCATCTCGGACCGGATCTTTTGCAAGGATTCGTTAATTTCGGCCAGGGTTGCACTTCGCTGGGCGGCGATTTTTTCCCTGGCCCGGGTTATGATCTTTGCTGCCGCATCGTATCCGTCTTTTTCAAGATCCTTACGGATTTTGAGGCCTTCTCTGCGGGCTTCGGCTTCTTGTCTCTTGATTTCTTCCTCCAGCCGCTTGTGATCCAGGCGGGCCTTGACGATATCGCCTTCAATCCGCTGCAGGTGCTCTTTGCGTTCTTGCATGATCAATCGCAAGGGCTTGATCATTATCCGGTTCAGCAGCCAGACCAGGAGCAGGAAGATGATAATCTGCACCACCATGGTGGCATTTATGGATATCAGGGCTATGTTACTGACGATGGACATCCCGGCATCCCCCGGCAATTAATTATTGGATCCTGTTGGGTATATGTTTCTTTTCTCAGACTACAAAGAGCAACAGCAAAGCCACCACCAGGGAGTAAATTCCGGTTGACTCGGCAACCGCCTGTCCCACCAGCATGGTTCTTGTCAACAGGCCGGCTTCCTTGGGGTTTTTGCCGATGGCCTCGCAGGCCTTGGCCGCCACCATGCCTTCGCCGACACCGGGGCCGATCGCTCCCAGACCCATGGCGATACC
>JALVRI010000363.1 GCA_027031325.1 Desulfobacteraceae bacterium | reverse complement strand
GGTTTTCAGGGTGAATCGCCTGGCGCCCGATAATGGTTTTTCAAAGCGCCAACTGCTGAAATTTGCCGCTGCTGCCGAGTACCACTCCAACCATCCCATTGCAATTTCGATCATGGAAGCAAGCCGGCTGAACCGATGCCTACCCGATCAAAAGCTTATCAAGCGGCATACCCAGGTTGCCGGCCAAGGGGTTGAGGTGGAATATGACGGAAGGCGGATCCTGGTTGGCAATGACCGGATGCTGCACTCCAGATCTGTCCGCCATCCCCGGTGCAGCTTCGATACCACCGTCGTCCACGTGGTGGTTGACAACCTTTATGCCGGTCATATCAGCATCGGCGATGAGCTTAAACCCGATGCCCTCCAGGCGGTCAAGGCTTTGCGTAAGCAGGGTATAAATCGTCTGGTAATGCTTACCGGTGACAACCGGTGCGCGGCGGCCGCCGTGGCCCGGGATTTGAAGCTCGACAGTTTCCACGCCGATCTTCTGCCGGAAGATAAGGTGGAAGTTGTCGAGCGACTCAGACAAAATAGCGATTCCAAGGGGCCCGTAGTCTTTGTTGGTGACGGTATCAACGACGCGCCGGTTATTGCGCGGGCCGATGTCGGCATTGCCATGGGGGCCCTGGGATCGGATGCGGCCATCGAGGCCGCCGACGTGGTCCTGATGACCGATTCTCCCCTCAAGGTGTCTGCGGCCGTGACCGTGGCCCGCAGGACCCACCGCCTAGTCTGGCAGAATATCATCCTGGCCTTTTTCATCAAGGGGGTTTTCCTTTCCCTCGGCGCCGCCGGAATGGCTACCATGTGGGAGGCGGTTTTTGCCGATATGGGAACGGCCCTGCTGGCTTTGCTGAACTCCATGCGTATCATGCGTGGCCGGTAAGGATGGCAGGCCGGGCTTAAATATGTGCTCCAATCCCTGCTCTGATCGATCCCGGCCGTAAGATTTTGCATACCTTCATTGAGGCGGCTGTTGCTGGCAATTTGCCGGCTGCCCGCAAATTTCAGCCTTTTTCAATTCCCGTTGTTTGCTTCCAGCTTGTTCGTTGGCGATGGGTAGAAAATACCCGGCCAAGCGTTCGCCGAAAATCTAGATATATATAACAAGCTGTAAAAACAAATAAAATTGGTGTGGCATCCATGTTGCTACCTAGTGTTGGTAAATATGCCCAACAAGGTGGAAGGATGAGCCATGAATAGAGTTGCACAATTTAGCATTACAGTTTTGATCATTGCGGGCCTTTTGCCGCCGCTTCCACCGGTGGCTGCCCAGGGGATCAGCGGGCCGCCCGGACTGCAGGCTCTGATTCAGGATGCCTGGAAAACCAACAAGGAGCTTGCGGCCTTGAAAAAGCGCATCAACGCTACCGGTCAAAAAGCAAGGGCCGCGGGGAGCCTGGATGATCCCCGCCTGGGATTCGCCTTACTCAACATTCCCACCGACACTTTCGATTTCGGCCAGGAAGCCATGACCCAGAAGCAGATCTCCCTGTCCCAGCGATTTCTCTGGTTTGGACGGCTCGATTTGCAAAGCCGGGTGCTGGTGTTGGAGTCGGCCCGCCTGGAAGCCGAATACGAGGCCCGCAAGCTGGCCCTGGCTCGCCAGGTGGCCGGAGCTTACTGGAAGCTGGCCGTTTTCGAGCGTAGCCTGCAGGTCAATCAGCGTCTCCAGGACCTGGTGAAGCAGTTGCTGCGGGTTTCGGAGACCCGTTACGCCACCGGTAAAGGATTGCAACAGGACGTCCTGCAGGGGCAGGTGGAACTCAGTCGCCTGATGGACGAGAAACTGGTTTTGGAAAAGCAAAAACAGGTGGCCGAAAGCCGGATCAACGAGCTGATCAACCGGCCGGCGTATGTTCCGGTAATACCCCAGACAGGAAGTGATTTTGCCTTCCTGGAAGGACTTGAGCGCCTTGACCTGCGCCGGGAAATACTCCGGGGCAATCCTTTCCTTAAGGCCCGCCTGCTTGCCATTCAAAAGGCAAAGGCCGCCACGGAACTGGCAAACAAGGACTATTATCCCAATTTTGATCTCAGCCTGGCATACGGCCAGCGGGATGACGAGCCGGGCGGGCGTGATCGTGCCGATTTCATGTCGGTGGCGGTTCGTTTCAACATTCCCCTCTGGCAAAAAAGCAGGCAGGATCGAAACCTGGAAGCAGCCAGGCTGGAGCTTGAAGCTGCCCGCAAGCGGTTCGCCGGCCTGGCTGACGGACTGCCTCACCGCGCCCTGGCCGTGGTCCAGGAGATCGGTAGCTTGCACGAAAACATAAAACTGTACAGGAAGGCCTTGATTTTCCAGGCCCGGCAATGGGCCGAGGCGGCCATGGCGGCGTACGAAGTGGGCAAGATCGAGTTCAGGACCCTTCTGGAAGCCCATATCAGGGTGTTGCGCCTGGAACTGCAGGCCGATGTTTACAGGTTCAGTTTGCTGGACAAGCAGGCCGAACTGGAAGAGATCCTGGGGGTCAGGCTCGATAAGAGGCGGAACCCGGATCCGGCAGATGCAAAACGGCAGGTCTTTGCGGCCGCTGCCCATGGGGAGGGAGAAAAATAATGAAAGACAGGATTTTGAAAGTTGTCAGGACAGCGATGGCAGGCGCGTTGGTTTTCGGCCTCCAGTTAAGCGGCCTGGGCTATCTTCCGGTCTATCGGGCAGACGGCACATTGCCCGCCGCCCATGCTGCCGGCAGCAAGTTGAAAGCCGGGATGATCGATCCGGCAACCGGCAAGAAGATAAAGTACTGGAAAGCTCCCATGGATCCCAACTATATCAGCGACAAACCGGGCAAGTCCCCCATGGGTATGGATCTTGTCCCGGTATATGAAGAGGAGGGAGAGGCGGATTTTCCGGCTTCTACCATCAGGATCGACCCGGCTACCGTGCAGAACATGGGCGTCCGGATAGCCCCGGTAACAAAGCAGGTTCTCAAAAAGACCATCCGGACCTACGGTAACGTCACTTACGATGAGAAACGGATCTATGCCGTCAGCACCAAGTTCGACGGCTGGGTGGAAAAACTATACGTCGATTTCGAGGGCGAAAAGGTCAGCAAAGGCCAACCTCTTTTTGAAATTTACAGCCCCGAGCTGGTTTCGGCCCAGCAGGAGTACCTGCTTGCCCTCCAGCAGTACGCTTCCCTGGCAGACAGCGCCTATCCCGATATCAGGGAAAGCGCCAGTCGTTTGCTCGAGGCCGCCCGTACCCGCCTGCGGTACTGGGATCTTTCCGAGCGGCAGATAAGGCTGATCGAAAAAGAAGGGCGGATCCGCAAAACCCTGGTGGTCCATAGCCCGGCCAGCGGGGTGGTGATCAAGAAGAATGCCGTGGAAGGCCATTTCGTCAAGGCCGGCGAGCACCAATACGAGATAGCCGATCTTTCGAAGGTATGGGTCGATGTTGATATCTACGAATACGAATTGCCCTGGATAAGACAGGGAATGCCGGCCGTCATGGAGCTGGCTTACATCCCGGGCCGGCGATACCACGGGCGGATACTCTATATCTATCCCTACCTTTCACCCAAGACCCGTACCGGCAGGCTCAGGCTGGTTTTCGATAATCCGGGCTACAAGCTAAAGCCGGGTATGTACGCCAACGTCTACCTGGAGGCTTCTGTGCCCGGAAAGCAGTTGACCGTCGCCCAGGAGGCGGTGATCGACACCGGTGTTCGCAAGATAGTATTCGTGGCCAAGGGCAAAGGGCGCTTCGAGCCGCGGCGGGTGGAACTGGGAGTCGAGGTCGACAAGGGTCGCTTCCAGGTTCTAAAGGGCCTCAAAGAGGGTGAAAAAGTCGTCGTTTCGGCCCAGTTCCTGCTGGATTCCGAAAGCCGGCTCCAGGAGGCCATCCAGAAGATGCTCGACGCCCGCAAGGCGGGCAGGGCCGGTGCCGGCAAACAGGACATGGACGGCATCAAGATGCCACCTGGAACCAGCGGCGCTGCAGATAAGAAACCGGCTTCCCGTCAAAAGTCGAAAGATCCAGGCGGAATCCAACATTCACCAAAGCAGGTGCAGCCATGATAGAGAAGATCATCGATTTTTCAATCCGCAACAAGTTCTTGATAATCCTGGGTACCTTGTTCGTGCTGGCGGCCGGGGCCTACTCGGTTTCCCGGATTCCCCTGGATGCCATCCCGGATCTTTCCGATGTCCAGGTGATAGTTTTCACCGAGTATCCGGGACAGGCGCCCCAGGTTGTCGAAGACCAGGTTACCTATCCTCTGACAACCGCCATGTTGGCCGTTCCTTTTGCCAAGGTGGTCAGGGGCTATTCCTTTTTCGGACTGTCTTTTGTTTACATTATCTTCGAAGACGGAACAGACCTGTACTGGGCTAGAAGCCGCGTCCTGGAGTACCTTAACTATGTCTCCGGCCGCCTTCCGCGGGGAGTGACACCCTCCTTGGGACCGGACGCCACCGGAGTGGGATGGGTCTACGAGTATATCCTCGAAAGCGACCGCCATGACCTGTCCCAGTTGCGTTCGATCCAGGACTGGTTCCTGCGCTACGAGCTTGCCAGTGTGCCGG
>JALVRI010000362.1 GCA_027031325.1 Desulfobacteraceae bacterium | reverse complement strand
GCTGATGGTAAAGTAATCTTCTTTGCCGCCGGTATCCAGGACCTTGTATTTGAATCGTTTGAGGACCTTGAGGATGTCGTCCACCGTGGAGCGATCCCCGACTTTGATCTTCAATACCGCACCTGCTTCCAGGCCCTCAAAAGCCAAGGTTACTTTAAGCAACCCGAACGGTGCCATCATGCCCCTGATATCCAGCTTACTCTCCTTCGCCACATTCATCGCCCTTGTGCTGTCGTTTTTCAAAATTGATGAGCAAAGATAATGCCGGATCAAACAATTGCTGGATTGTTTGCTCCAAAATATTTTTTTACATATATTTCCAGCTGTTACAAAGCTCTGCCCCCTTAAAAAAATTCTTTCCAGGCATTGTGATTGCCAAAACGGCGTTCAAGTGCTAAGATAGCATTTAAACTTATGTTAAATTGTTAAAATTGGATTTAACATGTTTGAACGAGAGCTCAAGGCATACTGGGAAACAGTTGTCGACACCATCCAGGATGGAATAATGATAGTCGACAAGCAGGGTACCATTGTTTCGGTCAACAAGGCCTTTATCAATATCACGGGCTACACGGAACGCGACCTGCTCGGCAGTCGTTGTACCATGCTCAATTGCAATGCCTGCGACATCGCCCGCTCCAAAAATACAAAACAGTGGTGCCGGCTGTTTCGCGAAGGAAAGCTGAAAATGAAACGCTGCGTCATTCAGAAATCAGACGGCAACTATGTCCATGTACTGAAAAATGCCGCTGTGCTATACGACGAAAACAATAAAGCCATCGGGGGAGTGGAAACTTTCACCGATATTACCGAACTGCTGGAAAAAGACAGCCAGATCGAGGCCTGCCGCCGCCAGTTGCAGTCCAGTGATGGTTTTTACGGAATTCTGGGCGCCAGCAACGCGATGCAACAGGTTTTCGACCTGATAACAAACGCCGCCCAATCGGACGCACCGGTGATAATTCTTGGCGAAAGCGGAACAGGCAAGGAGCTTGTCGCCAAGGCGATTCATGCCGCCGGGCCGCGCCGCAACAAGCCTTTTATGAAAGTCAACTGTGCGGCCTTGAGCGAATCCCTGCTTGAAAGTGAACTTTTCGGGCACGTCAAAGGTGCCTTTACCGGGGCCTACCAGGACCGCCAGGGCCGTTTCGAGGCTGCCAACGGAGGCGATATTTTTCTTGATGAAATCGGTGACTTGCCGCTGGTAACCCAGGTAAAGCTCTTAAGGGTGCTTGAAGAAAAGGTGATCGAGAAAGTAGGTGACAATCGTCCCATCAAAATCAACGTCCGGGTCATCACCGCTACCAACCAGGACCTGAAACAACTCGTAAATGATGGAAAATTCAGGCATGATCTATACTACCGGATCAATGTAATCCCCATCAACATTCCTCCCTTGCGCGAAAGGGTCAGCGACATCCCTTTGCTGGCTGAATCTTTTTTTCATCACATCCGCCTGAAAACCAACAAGCCGATCGAAGCCATAAGCCCGGAAGCGCTCCAGGCCATGCTGAATTACCACTGGCCGGGCAACGTCCGGGAACTCAAAAGCTCCCTGGAATACGCATTCGTATCCTGCCAGGACAAGGTAATAACCCCGGCCCATCTGCCACCCGAAATCACTAAGCAGGAAAATTCTTCCATCAAGCCCCGGCCGACTCTGGCTGCCAAACAAGAGCTGCAAAAGCAACAACTTATAAACGCCCTGCGGAAAACAGGCGGCAACCAGTCCAAGGCAGCCCGGCTGCTGGGAATTTCCAGGGTAACGGTCTGGAACAGAATCAAAAAGTACGGTCTGGAAATTGACAGGATAATAAAGGCGTGATTTTTCTTTCATCCCGGATTATGCACTTCAAATGGTTGCAAAAAGTAATTTCGCTGAATTATTGCATAACGTTGTATGTATTTGTTCCTGCCCGTGGCTTCACCAAAAAGGTAAAGTTCAATCCATGATAAATCCTGAAGTCTTTGAAACCCCAAGGGGATTGCGATTTTACCAAATCTGCTTTGTTGGCGGACAGTTGAAGTACCAAAGTAGTTCCGCCTGCCCTCCGCCAAACAGGCTATCTGCAAAATCCGGCTAAAAAGAAATTTGCCCTTGACCCGGCGAGTTGTTACTTTTTAGAGATGCGTGATTTGAACCGGTTTCGATCCTAAACCACTTTGATTTAATCTCTGAATCCTGATTCAAGACTCAGGTTTAAGTTTAACGGGCAACCAATAATCTTATCTAAAGGAAAAGGAGTCCATGAGCTGGAAAATCGATTCCGATATAGCTGAAATTCTCAAAAAAGGTGCTTGCCTGGAAGGAATCAGCCGCCGGGAAGCTTTGCGTCTTCTCAAGCTCGAGCCGGGAAGCCGGGAGTTCTATGCCTTGTTGGCCACGGCAGACTCAATTTCCAGGCGGTCCTTTGGCAATAAAGGGGAAAATCATTTTCACATCGGCCTCAACGTCGCCCCATGCCCTATGAATTGCAGCTTTTGTTCCCTTACGGTAAAAAGTGGTATCTTTACCGAGGATATTGTTTTCACTGAAGACCAAATCCTCGCCTGGGCCGAACAGGCCGAGACCGGCAAGGCCGACGCCTTGAACTTGATGACAACAGGTAACTTCCCATTTGAACGGCTGCTTGAAATCGGAAAGATGCTGAAAAAAAATGTCTCCGTTCCGTTAGTGGCCAATACACGGGATATAACCCACAAGGAGGGCGAAGCCCTTCTCGAAGCCGGTTTCGTCGGAGCTTACCACGCAATTCGCCTGGGGGAAGGGCGGGACACCCCCTTTAAGAGGGAAAAAAGGATCGCAACCATCAAGGTCTTAAAAGATGTGGGGCTGCAATGGATGAATTGTGTCGAACCAGTCGGACCGGAACACAGTCATGAAGAAATCATCGACTTGATGTTCCTGGCTCGTCGGTATGGGGCTACTTACAGCGGGGTGATGCGGAGAATAAATTTCCCGCAATCGCCCATGGAAAGATACGGCATGATAAGCGAAAGGGAACTGGCCCGCCTGGTTGCCGTGTCGCGGCTTGTGATGGGAGACATACCCAAGGCCCACTGCACCCATGAGCCTAACACCGCCTCCCTGATGGCCGGTGCCAACCTCCTTTTTCCTGAAGTCGGTTCCAGCCCGCGAGATGGTAAGGCCGACACCTCCCAGGGAAGGGGGCATAGCCTCGAACAATGCCGCCGGTTATTGACGGAAATGGAATGGAATCCCGACAAGCCCTCAAATTGCTTTTAAACCCGATCCCGTACAAATTTCAGGTGCGAGGAACCGGGCTGCAACCAAGAACATTTTCATCCGAGCTAGGGAGAAAAGATGAACCTGAAAAAAATATTCAGAAAATTACTTGTCATTTCGATAATCTTGGCCGCGGGCAGCGCTTCTTATGCCTTTGCAGGAAATCTCAAGGTAGGTACCTGGAAAACAGCCCAAACCATCCAACCCTTTTTTTACCATAAGTATATGACTGATAATGAGTGCCGGGTATTTTCCTTCACCAACCCGGCTGACCAGAAAACAGCCCTTTTGGCCGGCAGTCTGGATATGTGCGGCACAACCCTGGCGCATGCAATCCACTCGGCCTCCCTCGGCCAGCCGGTCGTGGTCGTTGCGGCCCTGTGTAACAAATGTTCGGCCTTGGTGGTAAGAAAAGATGGCCCTATCCATAAGATTGCCGACCTCAAGGGCAAAAAGATAGGTTATGTTCCCGGCACGA
Source organism: Desulfobacteraceae bacterium (assembly GCA_027031325.1). Classification (GTDB taxonomy): domain Bacteria; phylum Desulfobacterota; class Desulfobacteria; order Desulfobacterales; family Desulfosarcinaceae; genus JALVQM01. The sequence goes on along the minus strand of JALVRI010000362.1, from coordinate 828 downwards.
TGCACGAAATTCTTTTGCGAGAGGCCTTGACCCGCAATAATCTTTCACCCGATAGGGATGTTCGCTTGACCAGGGTCGATTTTTTCGACATGGGAATCGCTCTTTCAAAGGGTGCCATTGACGCTTTCCTGTCCGGCGAACCGTTTCCGACCCTGGCCGTCAGTCAAGGTTACGGTAGAATCCTAGCTTATCCGTATTACGATGATACAATCGGCACCATCAACGCCGGAATGATGGTGACCCGCAAAATGATCCAAAAACGCCCCGACCTGGTAAAAGAGCTGGTCAGGGCCCATGCCAACTCGACGATTTATCTCAAAAACAACAAGGAACTATGGCTTCGCAGGGCCTCATCTTTCGGCACTGACCTGGCAATCCTTGAAAAAGCAGCGGCCAACATGGAACTGGCCTGGAAGATGGATCAAACCTTTGTAGACAAAGCCAAAGCGCTTGGTTCCAGGATGCAGGCCCTTAAAGTCATCAAGCGTCAACCGGATTACGATCGTCTTTTCGACCTATCATTTGTTAAGCAAATAAGCTCGGAAATTGAAAACGGAAAGTGAACCCGGATTTTGCAGCTGGCGAGTTTGCCGAAGATGCGAGGCCGAGGACAGGCAGACCTCCTTTAGTACTTCAACTGCCCTCCAACAAAGCAGATTCGGTAAAATCGCCAGCTCCTTATTTAATTTCACCTTGCAGGTTGCGGCACGGCCGGTAACAAATGGATGCCATGTAATAATTCAATGTAATTGCTTATTGTAGGCATTTGAAGTGCATAATCCGGGGTGAAACAAGAATGCTAAACACCAGGATATACCCAAACCGGTA
>JALVRI010000361.1 GCA_027031325.1 Desulfobacteraceae bacterium | reverse complement strand
CACATGGTGTCGTACACTACGACCGCTTTGCGGTCGGCTGTCTGGTTCGACCAGCGTCTGTAGGCATCCAGGATGGCTCCGGGATTCTTACGCCAGATTATTCCGTGGTCGGGACAGATAATGTCTATGGCCAGCTTCATTTCCTCCACCTTGTCCAGCAGTTTGATGATAAGGGGGGAATAAAGCATCAGGATGTTGGCAAAATACTTCCGGGCGTGCCACATTATCTTTTGACCGACTACGTCATCGAAGGTCTCGAAACCGGCGTAATGCTGACCGAAGGCGTCCGATGAGAAAAGAATCCGGTCTTCGTTGACGTAGGTGAACATGCTGTCAGGCCAGTGGAGCATGCGGGTTTCCAGGAAGGTGAGGGTCCGCTTGCCGATTTTGAGGCTCTGTCCGTTTTCCACGGGTTGATAGTTGAACGGGTTGCTGAAATGACTCTTTATGTTCTTGGCTCCCATCTTGGAGCAATACAAGGGCTTGTCTTCTCCGATCAGGTGCATGATGCGCGCCAGGCACCCGGTGTGATCCATCTCGGTATGATTGCTGATCACCATGTCTATGCTGCGCGGATCGACAATCCGGGATATGTTGGCCAGCAGGCGGTCTGCGAATTCGGCCTTGACCGTGTCTATCAAAACAGTTTTTTCGTCGACGATCAGAAATGCGTTGTAGGTTGTGCCCAGGGGGGTCGAATAACCATGGAAGTCTTCTATGTTCCAGTCATTGACTCCCACATGATAGATACCTTCTGCAATTTGAATCGGTTTCATTTCCATCTCCACTTTAGCCCCTGCAATCCACCTTGCATACTGGCTGTACCATAGGCCGTCACGGCCGTTGCAGTAAGCGGGAGCCGGGAGACCCCCGCCGGACCCGGGTGCCGCAACGGCCATGACCAGGTAGAAGACAGGTTTTATGCTTTGACGATTATTCTTCTACTTCAAAGTCGTCTTTCGATGCCCCGCAGACAGGGCATTCCCAGTCTTCAGGTACGTCTTCCCACTTGGTTCCCGGAGCCACGCCGTTGTCAGGATCTCCCTGCTCCGGATCATAGACATATCCGCAGATTGTGCATACATATCTTTCCATCGATGCTTCCTCCTTTTCATTTGAACAGATTGGATAGAAACTGATCCACTCTTGTTTTTACTTCTTCCCGCAATTTCTCCGCGGAAAGGTTGCTGGCGAGATTCCATTCGATCTTGCGGCCGGCCGCCGGATCGTCGCCGGTTTCCCCGGCGGCCGTGGTTGCCACCAAGTAATCGGGCCGGAAATCCGGGCTCAGATCAGCCAGGGACCTTGGTCGCTGGAAGGCAAGATCGATTTTTTCCCCGGCCATGGCTGCCACCGTTTCGGGCCTGATGTCGGCAGCCGGACTGGTCCCGGCGCTGACCACGTCGAGCCGGTCTCCGGCCTTGACCTGCATGAAGGCCGCTGCCATTCGGCTGGCCCCGGAGTTTTTCTTGCCCAGGCATAACACTTTGGGGCGGTTGCCGAAAGGCCCGCATAGATCGGCGGCGGCGCGGTTAAGATCGTCTTCCAGACCGGGTACTTGCCTTACCTGCCCCTTGCCTTCGATTCCATTGTAGGTAAGACTGCCGGCGTAAGCGGCGTCTATGGCGTCGAAAAAGTAACGTGCGGTAAGTTCCATGCCTTCGAAAAGACGCGCGCCGGAAGTTGCTCCCACCGCCAGCAAGAAACCTTTTCGCCGGCCTGATTTGGGATCTTTCAGCTTGAGCCTGTATTTACGGGACCATAAGACCTGGCTCCGGTCAATCAATGCTTTTAGCTGGGCCGGAAAATTATAGAAGAAAACCGGGGAGGCCACAACCACTATTTCAGCCCGTCGCAACCGGCCGTATACGTGGTCTGCCATCTCGTCCCGCAAGGGACAGGTCCCTTTCTTTTCGCAGACAGTGAGCTCAATGCAAGGCTTGATCTTCGCCCGCGAAACTTCCAGCACCGTTGTGCGGGCACCGTAGCTGCGGGCCCGTTCCATGAAAGCCTTCAACAGATATTCGCTGTTTCCCCCGCGGCGCGGGCTTGCCTGCAAGCCTAGAATTTCCATCGATCGTCCTTAGCAGGCTGCTGAAAGACTATTACACTTGGTCATACGACGTTATAATCCTTCTCAAAATGCTCATTTATTATCAATAAACTGCGCTTTTGGTCGGATTTTGGCTTGTCTGACCTGTCATCATGACGTTTTTCAACAGCTTGTTAGTTATTTACGAGTGTGACACTTGGAACAGGTTGTCGGACCACTGGGCCTGCCTGCCCGTTTTTCTGCTTTGTGACACTTGATGCAAAGCTTGTTCATGACCTTCTTGGAAGAAAGTTTTCCGGCCTTTTTTAGGTTCTTCAAGGCGTCGTGTTGCTTTGGAAACAGCGAGTGGCAGCGCTGGCAATCACCGAGCCTTTCCTGGTGGGCGCGATGGGGAAAGTCGATCTTGCCCCTCTTGCCGCCGTAAATTTCTATGGTCGCCGGACCATTGGAAGAGTCGCTGCTGTCGGCTTGCACCGGAGCCGGACTTGCGCTTGTCAGTGCCAGCACCAGGGCCGCCAGCACTGCCAGGATATAATACCGGGTTACACTCATCAGACCGCTCCTTTCGGTTTCAACCCGGATTATGCACTTCAAATGCCTGAAAAATAATTTCAATGAATTATTGCATAATTGGCAGGTATTTGTTCCTGCCTAAGCCTTCATCCGAAAGGTTAAGTTCAATCGATGAAAAGTCTTCAGGCATTTGAAGCCGCAAGGGGCTGGCGATTTTAGCGAATCTGCTTTGTTGGAGGGCAGTTGAAGTACCAAAGCAGGTCTGCCTGCCATCCGCCTCGCATCTTCGGCAAACTCGCCAGCTGCAAAATCCGGGTTCAATAGGCTTCATCGTTGTATAGGTTCTGTTCGTTCAGCTTGGAACTGAACAGTTTGTAAGCCCAGATCTGGTAAGCCAGCACTATGGGTATGAATATCAGGACCACCATCAACATGATTTTGAGAGTCAGGGGACTGGAAGAAGCGTTGAAGGCGGTGAGACTGTATTCGCTGTTGATGCTGGAAGGGAACATCTTTGGAAACAGCCCGGCGATACCGAAAAAGGTGGCACTTACAATCGCCAGGGCCGAGGCTCCCCAAGCCTGCCAGAACTGCTTGCGGTATACAAAGATCCTGATACCGAGCAGTCCGGCAACCGCCAGAACGATAATCAGCATGAGAACCGGGTGCTTGAGGTAATTGGCCCACAAGTCCGTGGCCACCGCCGAAGCAGCCAGGAAGATCACCGTAACCGCTACTTCAACGGGCCAAAGCAGTGAGGCCGTCCTGACGGCCTTGGAATGCAGATCGCCTTCGGTCTTGGCCGCCAGCCACAAGGCGCCGTGTACCATGAAAAGGACTACGAAGAGAACTCCTCCCAGCAGGCCATAAGGGTTGAGCAAGGTAAAAAGGTTGCCCTGGTAGAGGCCGGCTTTGTCGATGGGGATGCCGCGGAAAATGTTGGCAAAGGCCACCCCGAACAGCAAAGCCGGCGCAAAGCTGCCGATGAAGATACAGGAGTCCCAGATTTTCTTCCAACGGGCGTCTTCCACCTTGCCCCTGAATTCGAAGGACACACCCCGCAGGATGAGGGTGAACAGAATCAGCATCAGGGCGGTGTAAAGACCGGAGAACATGACCGAATATACCAAGGGAAAGGCGGCGAAGGTCACTCCCCCGGCCGTTATCAGCCAGACTTCGTTCCCGTCCCACAATGGTCCCATGGTGTTTATCATTATCCTTTTTTCTTCCTCGTTTTCGGCGAGAAAGGGATAAAGGGTGCCGATACCGAAATCGAAGCCGTCAGTCATGAAGAACAGAGCCCACAGCAGGCCCCAAAGGAAAAACCAGATTGACTGTAGTATCATAGGTTACTCCCTGCCGGTTTGAGTTGAATGATTTCAAGAAAGCAACTGCCCGCCTGATTGTCAGGCAGGTTGCGCCTCGTCAGGGCTGTCTTTTTCAGGCCCCTTGGCCGCGTTCCTGGCTATCAGATAAAAGCCCGCCGCTCCCAGCAGAGCATACACCAGAAAGAAAGCCAGCAGGCTGCCTGCCACCTGCCCGGTTGCAACCGGTGAAGCTGCATCCGATGTTTTCAGCAAGCCATAGACGATCCAGGGTTGGCGACCGACTTCGGCCAGCATCCAACCCATTTCGATGGCCAGGTAGGGCAAGGGGATCGCCCAGAGCATCAGTCGCAGGTACCATGGACTTTCGAGCAGCTTGTTGCGCAGAAACCATCCTATCACCGTCAGCAGGATGAAAAGGGTGCCCAGCCCGACCATGGTGCGGAAAGCGATAAATGTCAGGGTGACCGGAGGACGCTGGTCGGCGGGGATGTCCTTCAGTCCCACCACCCGGGCGTTGAAGTCATGGTAACCCAGAAAGCTCAGCAGACCGGGCAGTTTCCCGATTTCGACGATGTTACGTTCATTGTCTTCGTCAGGCACGGCGAAAAGCACGATCGGGGCCATGCGGGTCGATTCCCAGTGGGCCTCCATGGCGGCCAGTTTGGCCGGCTGGG
>JALVRI010000360.1 GCA_027031325.1 Desulfobacteraceae bacterium | reverse complement strand
GACCAAGGAAGGTGGGGCGGCCGGTTTTGCCAAAGGGGACGACCATCAGGAGTTTTTTCATCAGACCGAATGGGACCGCTTACGTGGATCTGGACAGTGCCGGCCTGGAAGGTTATCCTTTCAGCGCTCTGTCCGAAACCATGGCCGTCTATGCCATTGTAAATACACTGGTAGTCAACCTGGATACGGTCGAAACGGTCAAGATCATGCTGGACGGCAAGGAGACCGCGACCCTGGCCGGTCACATAGACCTGACCAAGGCCCTGGCCGCTGACTTGATGTGGGTACGATGAAAAAGAGAAGCAGGATCGAAAAATTACGTAACATCGGTATCATTGCCCATATAGACGCCGGCAAGACGACGGTTACCGAACGTATTCTCTACTATACGGGCAGGTCCCACAAGATCGGTGAGGTTCATGACGGCGAGGCGGTGATGGACTGGATGGCCGACGAGCAGGAAAGGGGTATCACCATTACCTCGGCGGTAACTTCCTGCCAGTGGGCCGGATGCGAAATTCAGCTTATCGATACGCCCGGTCACGTGGATTTCACCATCGAAGTGGAACGTTCCCTGCGGGTTCTGGACGGGGCCGTGGGGGTTTTTTGTGCCGTTGGCGGGGTAGAACCCCAATCGGAGACGGTCTGGCACCAGGCCAACAAGTACAGGGTTCCAAAGCTGGCTTTTATCAATAAAATGGACCGGGTTGGGGCCGATTTTTTCGGCACCCTGGACCAGATGGTGGATAAGCTCAAAGCGCACCCGCTGGTATTGCAGCTGCCGGTGGGCAAAGAAGACGAGTTCAAGGGCGTAATCGACCTGCTGGACATGAAGTTTATCGTCTGGGACGATGATAGCCTGGGGGCCCATTTTGAGGCGGTGGAAATTCCTCCGCAGCACCTTGAAGAGGCTCAAAAGTATCGCGAAAAGTTGATCGAAACAGTCGCCGATACAGACGATTTGATCATGGAAACTTACCTGGCAGACGAGCCCATTGAGCGAGGTCGGCTGATAGACGCCATACGCAAGGCTACCATCGGCTTGCAACTGGTGCCGGTTCTCTGTGGAAGTGCCTTGAAAAACAAGGGGATACAACCCTTACTGGATGCGATCGTGCGCTATTTGCCCAGCCCCCTCGATTTGCCCCCCATCGAGGGCCTCGACCCCGATACCAAGACCGCGGTTTCTTGTCCCCCCAGGGACAATCACCCCCTGGCGGCTCTGATATTCAAGGTGTCCATGATTGAAGGGCGCAAGCTCTCCTTTGTGAGGGTATACAGCGGAAGGCTCGAGGCCGGCAAGGAAGTATTCAACGCCACCCGTGGGGGCAAGGAAAAACTGGCCCGCATCCTGCGGATGCACGCAAACAAGCGCGAACGACTGGACGTGGCCGGTGCCGGAAGTATTGTCGGCGTTGTGGGACTAAAAAAAGCCGGAACGGGCGATACCCTCTGCCTGCCTGACAGGCAGGTGGTTTTGGAAAACATCGAGGTTTACGAACCCGTCATTTCGGTGGCGGTGGAACCCAAGACCCATTCGGATCAGGATAGGCTGGAACAGGTCCTGGAGAAATTTCTGGCCGAGGACCCGACTTTGAGCGTAAAGCAGGACCCGGATACCGGCCAGATCATTCTGTCCGGTATGGGCGAGCTCCATCTGGAAGTAATAATAAGCCGCATGCAACGCGAGTTCAATACCCAGGTCAACGTGGGCAAACCCCAGGTTGTCTATCGTGAAACCATCGCCGCCAGTGCCGAAGCCGAGGCCGTGTTTGAAAAGGAAGTGGCCGGATCCGCCCATTTCGGCGCCGTGAAACTGAAAGTAAGCCCAACCGAGCGCGGGTCCGGCAACGTCTTCGAATCTAAGGTGGACGAAAGTGTCATCCCCCAGGCCTTCTTGCCGGCCATTGAAAAAGGTGTGATGGAATCGCTGGCTGCAGGGGCGTTGATGGGTTACCCGGTGGTAGATGTAAAGGCCGAGGTTGTCGACGGACGCTTCAACGAACACCACTCAAGCGAACTTGCCTTTACCGTCAGCGCCTCGATGGCCTGCAGGGAGGCTTTGGCCAAGGCCGAACCCTACCTGCTCGACCCGATAATGGAAGTAGAAATCTACGTTCCGGAGGAATACATGGGAGAGGTCATCGGGGATCTCAATTCGCGGGGGGGCAAGATAGAGGGGATCGAGGCCAAGAGCGGTGTTCAGGAAATCATGGCCATGGTCCCTCTGGCACGCATGTTCGGCTATTCGACCAGTCTCCGCTCTGCCACCCAGGGACGGGGCACATTCAGCATGCGTTTTTCCCATTTCGATAAAATCTAAGCCGCACGGCTGGTCCGGTTAAGCCTTTTAACCCGGATTTTGCCTTGTCTGACCTGCGCTCATCACGTTGTTGATTCGCAAAAGGCGGCCACAAATACGTTATTTATTGGCAGGACTTTTCCTGGCAGCCGGTGGCAGGCTTGCCAGCAGTTTTTGCAATTCGTCCTTTAGCTTGGGATCCCTGCTTTTTTCCATGGCCCGTTGAAGATGAAAGCGGGCCTTTTTACCCTCATGTTTCTTGAGGTAGTACAGGCCAAGGTAGTAGTGGGCCCTTACCAGGTTGCCTTTTTCCCCGCTTAGCTGACCAAGAAAATAGTAGCCATCGGGGTAATCGGGATGGCTGAGAACCAATTTCTTCAGGATTTCAACGGCCTTGTCAACCTTACCGGCTTCGGCCAGGCTGCGGCCGAGATAAAGTAAAATTTCAGGATGCCGGCCGCCCATGTCGAGTGCGCTTTGGAGGGTTTCGGCGGCGGCCTCCCATCTGCCTTCGAGAAAGTACAGCCGTCCAAGATCTTTGACCACCAATGGATCGAGGGCCATGTGCGAGACGGCGGCCTTCAGGTGGGTTTCGGCCTCCTTGAAGTGGTTTGCGCGCAGCAATGCCAGGCCGAGGCCATAGTGGGCCATGGGATTCCGGCTGTCTGAGTCGAGAATTGACCTGAAATGCTTGAGAGCCCTTTCCAGGTTGCCGTAGCGGCCCATGAAGTAGGTATGCATCCGGGTATAGGTCAGGGCATCCCGCTTTGAAGGTCGCTTGTTGTCCTTTTCATGGCGTTCGATCCAGGTGTCGATGTACGCCAGCCTGGCTTCAACGGCAGGGTGGGTCTTGAGGTAGGTTGGTATTTGCTTGCTGCCGAACCATTGTTTGGAACGGATCGCCTTCAGAATTTTCAGCAGGCCCCTGGCGCTGTATCCGGCCTTTGACAGGTTGAGCAGGCCTATCTCGTCGGCCTGGATTTCGTCCTTGCGGCTATATGCAAGCATGGCGCTTTGACCGGCGGCCATGGAACCAACGGCAAGGGCGTTGCCCGGCGCAGCCGCCCCCCCGATGCCCAGGAAAATCCCGGCCACCAGGCCGGCCAGGGTCGCTATTTGGACTTTTTTGGCCTGTTGGATTCGGCGGCTGATATGGCGGCAGATCACGTGGGCGATTTCGTGGGAGAGGATGCCGGCCAACTGGTCTTCGGAGTCCATGATCTCCAGCAGCCCGCTGTTGATGAAGACTTGACCGGCGGGGGTGGCAAAGGCATTGTAAACGTCGGACCGGATAACGTAAAAATGGTATTCGAATGGTTGCGGGCCGGAAGCGGCGAGGATCTTGTGTCCGATGCGGTCGATGGTTTTGGTGATCTCAGGATCGCTTATGAAGTCGAATTGTTTTGAGACCTGGATCAGAACCTGGCGGCCTAAATCCTTTTCCTCCTTGATGGTCAGGGCCAGGGAAGAAGGCGTGGCGGTGGCCATGATCATGAACCCAGCCAAGACTATCAGCATCAATTTGAAACACCGCAGTCGAATGATTCTTGTAATCTGCATGACAAATAGACCGCCCCAGGTTGTATTCGAACCCGTTGATTCTACCATTAAGATCATGGCATATTCCATCTTTCTTTTCAAACCACCTCTTTTGTGATACAGGTCTTGGCCATGGCGGAAGTGATTTGCATAGCCAACCAAAAGGGCGGGGTAGGTAAAACCACAACGGCCATCAACCTGTCGACTGCCCTGGCAATTTTCGAAAAAAGGACCCTCCTGGTGGATTGTGACCCCCAGGCCAATGCCACCACGGGAATGGGGGTCGAGAAATCCGATCTTCGCCAAACCCTCTACCATGGCATGATTGGCCAGGTCGATGCCCGGCGGCTGATGGTGGATTACAAGGTCGAGACCCTTAAGATATTGCCATCCAGGGTCGAATTGATTGGGTTCGAAGTTGAAATGATGAGCCAGCCGGGACGGGAAACGGCCCTCAAACGCCTCCTGGATCCGGTTCGTGATGAATTCGACTACATCTTGATAGACTGCCCTCCCTCCCTCAGCCTCCTGACTGTAAATGCCATGACCGCTGCTGACAGCTTGTTGATTCCCTTGCAATGCGAGTTTTACGCCCTTGAGGGGTTGAGCCAGCTCATGCAGACCTACCAGCGTATCAGGAACGGCTTGAATCCGGGGTTACAGATAGCGGGCATTCTGCTTACCATGTTCGACCGCCGGACAAATCTGTCCCAGCAAGTGGCTGAAAATGCGACCGGTTTTTTCAAAGAGCTTGTCTTTAAAACCGTGAT
>JALVRI010000359.1 GCA_027031325.1 Desulfobacteraceae bacterium | reverse complement strand
GACCTGGTTACTTTCAGCGGGGACAAGCTCCTGGGCGGTCCCCAGGCCGGCCTGATCGTCGGGCGGCACGATTTGGTCGCCAAGATCAAGAAAAATCCCCTGGCACGGGCTTTGCGGATCGACAAGATGACCCTGGCCGCCCTTGAAGCAACCCTCCAGATCTACCATGACCCGGACGGCGCCGTCGAGCAGATACCCACCCTGGCCGCCCTGACGGAATCGCCGGCCAAGGTGGAGGCCAAGGCCCAACAACTCGCCCAGGCCCTTGACAACCCGGCCCTCGAGGGCCTGGAAATAGAAGTCGTGGACCTGGATGCACGGGCCGGCGGAGGCGCCCTGCCACTTTTGGCCATCCAAAGCAAGGGGGTGGCCCTGCGGCACAAGACCATATCGGTAAATTTGATTGAAAGTGGTCTGCGCCGAACCAGTCCCCCGGTGATCGGAAGAATCGACAGCGACCGGTTTATCCTTGACATGCGAACCGTCCGGACCGATGAAATCGATCTGGTCGTTGCTGCGCTGGGCAAGGTGCTTGCGGAAATCAAAAACCGGGCTCCCGGAGCCCAAAGCTGAATTTTGGATTGAGATCAAGGAAAAACAGGCTTTCCCGAAATGAAGAATACTCCTGATGTTCCCCAGGTCGATCCTTACGCCTACCTCTACAAGACCGGCCCTGAAGGAAGCCGGCAGCCAAGTCAGGACAGGCAACCAAGCCCGGCGGTCGCCGAATGGCCAAGTGTTGCGCAGTGGATGAGCAGCTTCGGCACCGCCCACGCCCTCATGTCGGAAGCCGAAAACCGCGCCGCTAATTGGCCCTCCTTTTTCGTCCTGGCCATCAAGCAGGACCGTTTGCTCAGGTCTGCAAGCGATGAAACCATCCTGCTTTGCGACCTTGAGACGGTGGTGCGCAAGGCCGCACCCGGACAGGAAACGGTGGGCGGGCTGCTGGCACCGGACCTGGCCATGTACTGGATTGGAGGCCGACAGGTTTCCGATCCCCGCTCGGTGGCCGAACTGATTGCAGCCGGCGCCCGGCAACAGATCAAGGACCTGTCCCTGTCCTTCGGGATCGCAAAATATCCACTGCTCGATTTCAAGCCCTTCCAGATCCCGGGAAATGCCTGCAAAGCCCTTGACCATGCCGCCTTCTTCGGCCCGGGCAGCGTGGTCATCTTCGACGCCGTGAGCCTCAATATCAGCGGAGACAGGTATTACCAGGAAGGCCGGCTCGACAAGGCCGTGGCCGAATACCACAAGGCCCTCGAACTGGACCCGGCAAACGTCAACGTGCGCAACAGCCTGGGCGTATGTTACGGCAAACAGGAAAAGTACGCAGCTGCGCTGGCTGAATTCAAAAAGGCCCTGGAACTGGACCCGAACGAAGTCATGGCCGTCTATAATATCGGCCTCATTCATTACATCCGGGGGGCCCGCGAAAAGGCCGAAGGCAGCTGGTTGGCGGCCCTGCAGCTGCAGGAGGACGTTTTTGAAATCCATTTCCAGCTCGGCCGGCTCTATGCCGAGCAAAAGGAATGGAAAAAAGGTCTGCCCCACCTTAGACGGGCAACCGATCTCAGACCCGGCTCGGCCCCGGCCCAGTGTCTGCTTGGCAAATGCCGGCTGGCCCTGGACGATCATGCCGGTGCCATCAAGGCCTTCAAACAGGCGGTCAAGCGCAATCCGAACGATGCCGAAGCCCTCTCGACCCTGGGTTGGCTCTACCATCGCCAGGGTGAAAACCCGGAAATCGCCTCAACCTTCTGCCGTCAAAGCGTGGCCCTGGCACCTGAAAACGGGCTCTATCGCCAGCGCCTGGCCAAAATCTACCTGGAAGACAGGCAAGTCGAAAAGGCCCTGGAACAATTCCGGATGGCAACAAGCTGCGGTTACGATTGTTCAGACCAGATCGCAGCCTTGAAAGCGGGGTCTTCGGCAAACAGCCAAGGAGGCTGACAAGGCCTGCCCGCCCACCGTCTCCCATCTTCGCCAAACTCGCCAGATGCAAAATCCGGGCTGAAAGCTATGTGTGATTGGCGGCAGGAGGTACCATGGAGGTTGATTTTTTGAGGCCATTGGATATAGTATCTTTTTCCGAATCTCGAAAAAGGGCCGGGCAAAGCAACCTTACGGGAGTCTGAGAAATGCCGATATACGAATATACTTGCCAGGAATGTAACCAGAATTTCGAGTATCTTGTAATGGGCCGGGAAAATCCGGCCTGTCCCAAGTGTAACAGCACCAAGGTGATACGCCTCATGTCGGCCTGCGGCTTCATCTCCAAGGGCTCAGGCGGGCAGACGGTAAAATCGTCTTCCAGCAGTTGCAGCGGCTGTACGGCGACAAGTTGTTCGAGTTGCGGGCACTGATGGAAGCGCCGATTCGTATCGGGACCCGCGGCAGCAAGCTTGCCCTCTGGCAGGCCAATTGGGTTAAAACCGCACTGGAGACCCGTTGCCGGCAAACGGCCGTCGAAATCGTCAAGATCAAGACCAAGGGAGACAAGATCCTGGATGTCCCCCTGGCCAAGGTCGGCGGCAAGGGTCTTTTTGTCAAAGAGATAGAGCAGGCCCTGCTGGAAGGCAGGATCGATCTTGCGGTTCACAGCATGAAAGACATGCCGGCCGATGTGCCTGCCGGGCTTGTCATCGGGGCTGTCCCCGAGCGGGAAAAGCCCCACGACGTTCTGATTGCTAAAGACGGTAAAAAGCTGGAAGACCTGCCGCAAGGATCATCTATCGGAACCAGCAGCCTGCGGCGCGCAGCCCAGATCCTTCACCTCAGGCCCGACCTTGTCATCCGGCCCTTGCGCGGCAACCTGGATACCCGTTTGAAAAAACTGGCCGGCGGCCGGATGGACGCAATCATTTTGGCGGCGGCCGGAATATGCCGCCTCGGCCTGGAAGACAGGGTGAGCGAGTATCTGGCAACCGATAGAGTCATTCCCGCCGTGGGCCAGGGGGCGTTGTGTATTGAAATCAGGCAGGACGATCCTAAAATCGGTCCCCTGGCGGCAGCCCTCGATCACGAGCCGACCCGGTTGGTGGTGGAAGCCGAAAGGGCTTTCCTGGCCCGCCTCGAAGGAGGTTGCCAGGTACCCATCGCCGCCCACGGAAGGCTTATTGACGGCGGGCTCGAACTGACCGGAATGATTTCTTCCCTGGATGGAACCCATATGATCAGGGACCGTCTCAGCGGCAGCCCCGGGCAGGGGCGTCAACTTGGTGTCGAACTGGCCACCGGCCTGCTTGCCAGGGGAGGCAGCCAAATCCTGGAGCAATTGAAAAGAGATGAAACACCATTCAGCTAAGGGCAAAGTTTACCTTGTCGGTGGCGGCCCTGGTGATCCGGGCCTGATCACCATCCGCGGGGCCGAATGCATCGCCGCTGCCGACGTGGTGGTTTACGACTATCTTGCGGCCGGCCGGCTCCTGGATCACGCCCGGCCTGATTGCGAACGGATTTACGTCGGCAAAAAAGGCGGCGACCATACCCTGTCCCAGGAAAAGATCAACGCCCTGTTGGTGGAAAAAGCGTCCGAGGGCAAAACCGTTACCCGCCTGAAAGGCGGCGATCCCTTCATTTTCGGCCGTGGAGGAGAGGAGGCCGAAGTCCTGGCCGGGGCCGGAATCGAATTCGAAATCGTCCCCGGAGTCACCTCGGCCATCGCCGCCCCGGCCTACGCCGGAATCCCCCTCACCCATCGCAAATTCACCTCCAGCGTGGCTTTCATCACCGGCCACGAGGATCCTGCCAAAAAGGATTCGGCCATCGACTGGCAGTCCCTGGCCAGGGGGATCGGCACCCTCGTTTTCCTGATGGGAGTACGCAACCTGGCGCAAATCGTTGACAGACTGATGAAAGCCGGCAAGTCTCCGGACACCCCCGTGGCTCTGGTACGCTGGGGAACCACCAGCCGGCAGCGCACAGTCACCGGGTGCCTGGAAAATATAGTCCAACGAGTACGCAAGTCCGGAATCAAGGCCCCGGCCATCATTGTCGTGGGCAAGGTCGTCGAACTGCGCCCGACACTTGAATGGTTTGAACGCAGGCCTTTGCTGGGCAAAAGGATAATCGTCACCCGCTCCCGGGCCCAGGCCAGCGACCTTGTTGAACGCCTGCACGAGCTGGGGGCCGAATGTATTCAAATGCCCACCATCAAGGTGGTGGAACCCGACAGCTGGGAACAATTGGACAAGGCCCTGGCAGACCTGGAATCTTTCGATTGGATCGTCTTTACCAGCGTCAACGGAGTCGATTTCTTTTTCAGGCGCCTTGAAACCAGGGGCATGGACTCGCGCTGTCTGGCAGGAATCAAGACGGCGGCCATAGGCCCGGCAACAGCCAAACGGCTTGCCGGCCACGGTCTCAACACCGACCTGATCCCCGAAAATTACAGGGCTGAAGCAGTGGTCGAGGCATTTGCCGGACAGGACATCTCCAAGGCCAGAATCCTGCTTGCAAGGGCAACCGAGGCCCGGGCCGTTTTACCCAAGGAGTTGAAGGCCATGGGCGCCGAGGTGATCGAAGTCCCGGTCTACAAGACAGTGGCCGAGACCCCGGATGCGGCCCTGCTTGGCGATCTTTTCAATCACAACCCGGCCGACATGCTGACTTTCACCAGCTCGTCAACGGTGACCAACTTTGATCGTCTGGCTTCCGGAGCCGGCTACAAGGGTCCTGAGGCCGCCGGGGCCGTGGCCTGTATCGGCCCCGTAACCGCTCAAACCGCTGAAAAACTGGGATACAAGGTTTCCACGATTGCCCAACATTACACCATAGATGGCCTTTGCGAAGCCATCAGGAACTTTTTCAATCAGCAGGCTGCCCTTTGACCAATTTTCTCCGGATCCACGAACAAGCGCCCTGACAAGCTCCGGCATTGCCGGCCAATCCGGCCGGAACCCTTGAGGCGACCTTCTCCACTCCTCCGACCGCCGGTACAAACCTGTTGACCTGCCGGCAGATAGGCAGGTATAGGATTGAAGGTACGCTTGCAAACAAATACATCCTGGCTAGCCAATAATTCAATGAAATTACTTTTTTCAGGCATTTGAAGTGCATAATCCGGGTTGCAAGCCGGTCATACACACAGACAGATTCCGTAAAATCAGGAGACGGCATGGAAGAGCTGCTCAATCGAATGCCCGAATTCGAAAACAAAATAAAATCGTTGATGGAGACCATCATCACCAATATCGTCCTGCTGGGCCAGATTCCGGCACCGACTTTCAAAGAAAAGTCGCGCGTCTCGGCCTTCCTGGAACGCCTGGCCGAATTCCGGGTGGACGAGTGCACCACCGATGGGTATCGCAACCCCATCGGCATCATCAGGGGAACAAATCCAAATCGCCCCCCGATCTTCGTGGTGGCCCACATGGATACGCCTTTCGGCCACGACGTTGACCACAACTTCACCATCAAGGAAAACGCCATTTACGGGGCAGGCTTACTGGACAACTCGGTGGGGGTGGGAGTGCTGGCCTCCTTGCCGGCCATTTTCCGCCACCTGGGCCTGGAATTTGAGTCCGACATCGTCCTGGCCGGGGTTATCCAGTCCATCGGAAAAGGAAATCTCCGGGGCATCCGCCACCTGCTCAAGACCTGGTCCACACCCATCAGGGGTGCGGTCTGTATCGAAGGCGGGGAGCTGGGCAGGCTGAACTACTATTCGGACGGCATGATCAGGGGCGAGATAAAATGCAGCATCAACCGCTCCGGAAGGCGGCAACGCTTTCAACCCAACGCCATCCTGGTACTCAACGAAGTCATCAACCAGATCCTGGAACTGCGGCTGCCGCTCAAACCGCGAAGTAAAATAATAATCGGGAAGATATTCGGCGGTCTCAAGCACGGCCAGATCGCCCACGAGGCCACCCTGGGCTTCGAGATCCACAGCGACTCTGATGAAATGGTAAAAAGCCTGTATAACGAAATCAACGACATAGTAAACGGACTGGGCCATGAATACGAAGTTCGGCTCGAGCTTAAAACCATCAGTAATGTCCGGGCTTCACGCCTGCGCTTCAACCATCCCCTGGTCAAAAGCACCATCGCCATCATGCGCAAGCTGGGCCTCAAACCTATCAGCGAACCCAGCGAGTCTGAACTTTCAATTTTCCTGTCACGCAAGATTCCGGCCGTGACCCTGGGTGTGTCCTACGGTGAAAGCTACCAGCAGAAAAGTTCGGTGATCAAGATCGAGCCCATGTTCCGCGGTATCGCCCAGATAATAGGAGTAATCGCCGCAATCGACAGTGGAGTATGCGATGAATAGAGACTGGCTGAAGAAAAACACTTTCCATTGCTCGGCCTTCGGTGACCTGAAACGGCTGGTGGAACTGAAGTCCCAAAAGGAGCTGACCATCTCCCTTTGCCTGCCCACCCTGAACGAAGAAAAAACCATCGGCAAGGAACTGGTGATTCTCAAGTCCGAGCTCATGACCCGTTATCCCTTGCTGGACGAGATCGTCGTGGTGGACTCGGGCAGTACCGACGATACCCGGTCGATCGCCAGGGCTTTCGGCGCGGACGTTTACAAGGCCGACGACATCCTGCCCCACCTGGAGCCTTACAAGGGCAAGGGCGAAAATCTCTGGAAGGCCTTGTACATCACCAAGGGCGATATCATCGTCTATCTCGATGCAGACATCAAGAACATTCACCACCGGTTCGTCTACGGCCTTGTAGGACCATTGCTGATCTATGACCATATAAAGTACGTCAAGGCTTTCTACGACCGGCCGATTGCCATCGGCAGAAACAAGATCCGGCCCACCGGAGGGGGACGGGTCACCGAACTGGTTATCAGGCCTCTTTTCTCGCTTTTCTTCCCCGACCTGACCCAGATCCTGCAACCCCTCTCAGGTGAATACGCCGGTTTCCGGGATGTGTTCGAGCAAATCCCCTTCCCCATCGGTTACGGAATCGAAACCAGCATGATTCTGGACATATACCACAAGTGGGGGCTTGACGTAATCGCCCAGGTGGACCTGGAGAAACGGATTCACCGCAACCAGGATACCAAGGCCCTGGGTAAAATGGCATTTGCCATCCTCAAAACCTTTTTCAGCCGGACGGTAAACCTGGGCCTGATCAACTTCAATACCCCCCTGCACGACACGATGATCCAGTACAACCTGGTAAAAAGCGAAATTCAACCCGACCTGCTGACCATAGAGGGTCTCGAAAGGCCCCCCATCATCGAAATTCCCGAATACCGCCAACGATTCAAGCGGAAGGCATCATGACCGTCAACCTTATCGACAATTACAATCGCCATCTCAATTACCTGCGAATTTCCATCACGGACCGCTGCAACCTCAGGTGCATGTACTGTATGCCGGACGGAAGACTTCCCAAGCTTGATCACAAGGAGATACTTACCTACGAGGAAATTTTGCGCCTGGTGCAAATCGGGGTCAAGCTCGGTATAACAAAGGTGAGAATCACGGGCGGCGAACCCCTGGTACGCAAGGGTGTCTATGGTTTCCTGGAAAAACTCGCCGCCATTCCCGGCATAAGCGACCTTTCCCTGACGACCAATGGTCTTTTGCTTGGACAAAACCTGCCACGACTCAAGGCCGCAGGTATCGGCCGCCTTAACATCAGCCTGGACACCCTGGACCGTGAAAAGTATCGCCTGATCAGCGGCTACGATCATTTCGAACAGGTCTGGGAAAATATCCTTGCCGCCTGGCAGGCAGGCTTCAAGCCCCTCAAGCTGAACATGGTGGTGCTCAAGGGGGTCAACGACGACGAGCTGGAAAAGTTCGCCGCTCTTTCCCTACGCTATCCCTTCCACGTCCGCTTCATCGAGTACATGCCCATCGGGATGACGAGTATCGACCCGGCCCAGCACGTGCTGACCCCTGAAATAATGGAGCGGGTCAGCAGCCTGGGAAAACTGGAGCCGGTTGCAAACGGCCTCCAGGACGGACCTGCCCGGAGATACAAGCTGCCGGGAGCCTTGGGCGAAGTCGGTTTCATCAGCGCCCTCAGCCACCATTTTTGCGACAGCTGCAACCGCCTGCGTCTGACAGCCAGCGGAAAACTACGCGCCTGCCTGCTTTCAGACCGGCAGACCGACCTGAGGGAGCCTTTGCGCAAGGGATGCCCGGATCAGGAGATCATCCGTCTTTTCCGCCTCTGTGTAAAATCCAAGCAAGCCGCCCATCGCCTGGCGGACAATATCCGCGTAAAGTCCCAGATGTCCAAGATCGGGGGATAAATCGACAAAAGCGGGGGCAAATCTTCCGGCACTTGGCGAGGATAAAAAAACCCGGGCTGGGCGGTATCCAAGGCTACATTTGCTTGGGCACCCAAACACCCAACCCGGGAAAATAAAACCATCCCGAAAGGTCATGCTCAATAAGCCGTGCCTTCTAACAACTTTTATCGTACCGATCAATAAAAATCTTTAATCGTTTTCCAGGTCGGCAGCACAGCCTGGTATGGTCAAGCTTTCGACAAAGATCTTGCCTGACAAAGTTGGTTATGATAGTTCAGTAGTTTAGTGGAATGGGTTGTCTTCAAGGCTTTTTCATATATGGGAAACAGCTCGGGACGAATCTTCACCCTGTTTGCAACAATTGGCCTGCTTTGGAATTACGAGGTCGCGCATGGATCGGGCACAGCCAAATTCGCCTAGCACACTCCCGTCGGCGGAAGTAGGCCCGGGTGAAAAGGAACAGTTGACCAAAGGCCGTGCCCATGCCGATACCGGCCATCCCGGGAAACCGAAACACCGCCAGATAAGCCGCCAGCAGATTATCAACAAGATCAACCTGCTCAATTTCCAGGAGCGGCCCCTATCCCTCATATTCAGACACCATAAATACGATCGTTTTATCAGGCTTGCAGCCCGCCCGCTTCCGTGCAAGGACAACCAATTGGTCTGCACCTGGGAGCAGGAAGAGCTGAACATCAACAAGATCTGCTCGGCTTACCGTTTCGAATGCTTCCATATCACCCTTCAGGACAACTTGATCGAAGTAAAAGCCCGGGTTGAAGCCTTGACCGAGCGCCAGATAAGGCTGCTGCTTCCGGAAACGGGCCGCGAAATAGGCGCACGTACCACCATTCGCCATGAATGCCATGATGTGACCGCCTTCCTTTTCCAAAACGGGGCCTTGTTCTGCGGCAAACTGGTGGATTTCTGCGCCCAACGCTTCCGGATTGTCCTGGAATGCTCTCCACCCCAGACTTTCCTCTGGATCGACCCCGAACGCCCGGTCGACATCGTTTTGGCCTCCGACGGTGACACGCTTTATTCGGGTGATTGCAAGGTCATCTCCCAGGGGGAGGGAAAATTACGACGCCATTTCGTAGTCGAACCCGCCCAATGGCAATGCCGGCGTTTCAAACCGAAGGAATTCCGCAGCCTGCGGCTGCAAATAACCCCATCGCCCAACGGGATGTTCGTCCATCCTTTTTTCGGCCGGACCATCCAGTTGAAAGTCCACGATATTTCCGGCTGCGGTTTTTCACTGGAAGAATATGAACACGAAGCCATTCTCCTGCCCGGAATGATCATCCCCAGAATCGAGCTTCAGTTCAGCGACGGATCGACGATCCGTTGCATGGCCCAGGTAGTTTACAGCCGGCCGCACCGGCGCACTCCCAAGGGCCAGATCCTGCGCTGCGGGATAGCCATCCTGGATATGGACATTGGGGACCACAATCGTTTGCTGGCCATTTTGCAACAAGTAAAAAATCCCAACATGTTCCTGTCCACCAAGGTCGACCTCGACGATCTGTGGGATTTTTTCTTCGAAACCGGATTCGTCTATCCCCAAAAATACGGGTTCATAGAGGCAAACAAGGAGAAGATAAAGGCTGTTTATAAAAAGCTCTATACCGAAACGCCCAAGATCGCCAATCATTTCATCTACCAGGAAAACGGCCGTATCCTCGGCCACATGGCCATGGTCCGCTATTACGAGAAGGCGTGGCTGATCCACCATCACGCCGCCATCCGCTCCTCATACAACCGCGGCGGCCTGATGGTTTTCAACCAGATCAATCAGTACATCAACGATTCCCATCGCCTCTACAGCATCCACATGGATTATGTCTTTTGCTACTTCCGGCCCCAGAACAAATTCCCCAACCAAGTCTTCGGGGGCGCGGCCCGGCACATCGACGACTGGACCAAATGTTCCCTTGACACCTTCGCCTACTTTCATCTGGCGCCGGACAAGATCGACGGTCCGGGGCTTCCCCTGGGCTGGCAACTGTCGGAAGTACAAGAAGAAGACTTGCTAGATCTGCAAACATACTACCTGTCCGAGTCGGGAGGCCTTTTGATCAACGCTTTCGACCTGCTACCCGACACCCCCTGCCCCGGTCAATTGGCCTCGGAGTACCGGCGCCTGGGCCTGATAAGACAAAAACACCTTTTTTCCCTCAAGCACGAAGGCACTTTGAATGCAGTCATCCTGGCCAACGTCTCGGACATCGGGCTCAACATGTCGGATCTAACAAACTCGATTACTTTTTTCGCCCTGGACGGACACCAACTGAGTTCGGAAGTGGTACTCCAGGCTCTGGCGGAAGTAGGACGTCACTACCAGGCGCCCGAAATTCCTGTTATGCTGTTTCCTTGCCAACTGGCACCAACCCTGGGTCTGGTGGCCGAAAAGGATTACAGCCTTTGGATATTGAAACTGGACTACACTGACGAGTGCAACCGTTTTTTCAAGCGCTTGCTGAAATTCATACACAGAGGTTAAATGGCCTGGCAGGGAAGGACAATGCACAACGAGTTGAACGACCGTCCGCTATACAGCAGCCGGATCATCCATACCTTCATCAAGTTGCTCCGGAACAAGTATCCCGCGGTGGATATCGACGAGGTCCTGGCTTACGCCGGCATGAAAAAATACGAAGTCGAAGACCAGGGCCACTGGTTTACCCAGGAACAAATCAACAGATTCTACGCCATCGTTCTCAAAAAGACGGGCAATCGCGGTATTGCGCGGGAAGCCGGACGTTACGCGGCTTCCCCGGAAACCATGGGAGTAATGCGCCAGTACTTCCTGGGCCTCATCGGGCCGGCCAAGGCTTACGAACGGGTGGGCATGGCTTCCTCGCGCCTCAGCAAATCGGCGGTATACGAGTCCCGCCGCCTCTCGGGTAACACCATTGAAATCACGGTAACCCCCAAAGAAGGAGTCTGCGAAAAGAAATTTCAGTGTGAAAACCGAATGGGTTTCTGGGACGCGATTGCAAGTATTTTCAACACTCCGGCCCCCGTCATCGAACACCCTGAATGCATCTTCAAAGGCGGTAAATCCTGCCGCTATATCATCTCCTGGAACACTCCCCGCTCGGCAATATGGAAGAAGCTGCGCAACCTGTCTCTTTTCGTCCTGCTGTTGGTCTGCCTCTGTATAAGTTATATCGACTTCAAGTTGGCCTGGACCACCATCTTGCCCTTTTCAGCCGCTCTTTTCTTCGGCATTACGATTGTGGCCGAACGGCTCGAAAAAGAAGAGGTCAAATCCATCCTTTCCAACCTGCGGGATACTTCCGACAAGCTTATCGACCAGATCGAGACAAATTACAACAATTCACGCCTGACCAATGAAATCGGTCAAACGATCACCAGCCAGACCAACATCGAGGATGTCCTCACAAACGTCGTCCACTCTTTCCGCAAGCGGCTCAACTACGACCGGGGACTGATCCTGCTGGCCAATCCCAGCCGGACCCGCCTGATCTTCCGGGCCGGCTTCGGCTACACCCCGGACAAGCTGGAATTGCTGAAAAAATCGGCCTTTCACCTGGACAAGCCGGACTCCAAGGGGGTCTTCGTGGTCTGCTTCCGGGAACAAAAACCATTTTTGATCAACGACATCAATGAAATCGGAGACAGTCTCTCATCCCGCAGCCAGGCATTTGCCCGCGAAATGGGTTCCCAGTCTTTCATCTGTTGCCCGATAACCTGTGACGGAGAATCACTGGGGGTTCTGGCGGTGGACAACCTTCGCTCCAAACAGCCCCTGGTGGAATCCGACCTGAGTCTGCTGATGGGAATAGCCCATGTGATCGGCATCAGTGTGCGCAACGTCGAGTTGCTCGATGCCCGTGACAAGCAGATGCAGTCCATCCTGCAAGTACTGGCGGCAACCATCGACGCCAGGGACCCCTTGACAGCCGGTCATTCCGAAAAAGTGACCGAGTACGCCCTGGGTATAAGCCACGAACTGGGACTGCCCAACGATTATTGCGAAGCCATCAGGGTGGCCGCCCTGCTGCATGACTATGGCAAGATAGGTGTTCCGGATGCAATCCTGAAAAAACCGGGTCGACTCACCCGCCAAGAGCACGAAATCGTCAAAACCCATGCCGAAAAAACGCGCCGCATCTTGGAACAGATAAATTTCACAGGCAACCTGCACCAGGTACCGGAAATAGCCTCGGCCCATCATGAGAAAATCGACGGCAGCGGTTATCCCCGGGGCCTGAAAGGTGAAGAAATCCCCCTTGGGGCCCGCATAATCGCCGTCGCCGACTTTTTCGAAGCCATCACGGCCAAGCGGCACTACCGCGATCCCCTGCCCCTTGAAATGGCTTTCCACCTGCTTCAAAAGGAAAGGGGGGTCCATTTTGAAGAACGGATAGTGGACGCCTTCATCCGCTACTATACCAAGACCTATCTCAAGGAGACCGAACTGCGGAATCTGGCGGTACTGAAAAAAAAGGTTTCTTGAGGTCAGCCCGCCTGCTCCGGTTTGACTCCCCGGCAGGTAATGACAGGCGTATAGGTAAATCGGCGGGGATCATGGAAGAAGTCTTTGAATTCGTCGAAAAATTCGTCGAACCCGCCGGGATACTCATCGAACGGATACCCGCTGTTACGGGCGGCCACCTGGACTTTCTTGGTCCAGTTGAAAGCGTCGACCTCGGACAGTTCTCCGAAAATCAAGTGGTGCGGGGAAAGGCTGACATCGATATTTTCATACCCCATGTCGTATAAAAAAGAGTAAAGTTTTATCCCCACGAAAGGATCGAAATCGGCGTATTGCTCCAACCGGCGCATGACTCCTTTCAAGGCGCGGGCCAGTCTTTCCGAAAGCCCAAAATGGTTCAGGCAGTTATAGTCAAGATCTATCAGGCAAAGGATACCGCCGGGCTTGACGATATCCGAAAGGTTCCGGACAATCTCGAAAGCCCGGCTGCGGTGGTACTCCAGGACAAAACGCACCCATACCAAATCGAAATCGCCCATGTCCTGGAGGGAATCGAAAGCATTCCGCCGGAAGAAGGAAAGGCCGGGCCGGGAGTAAGTCCTGCGGGCGTAATCAATCCTCGATTCGGAAGCATCCACTCCGACCACTTCGCCGCCGGGCTGCACCAAGTCGTGCAATATCCGGCTTGTCTTTCCGGGACCACAGCCGATGTCGGCAACCCGCATACCGGCCTTGAGTCCGGCCCACAGGGCCTGGTAGCGCACCGTTTTGCTGTCGGTTTTCTTCTCGAGGCG
>JALVRI010000358.1 GCA_027031325.1 Desulfobacteraceae bacterium | reverse complement strand
GTAAGATACCGCAGATATGCGCGCCGAACTGAACGGTATCCTGGTGTTGGATAAACCGGCCGGAACGACTTCTGCCAAGGCGCTGGAGCGTGTAAAACGCCTGCTCAGGGCCGGCAAGGCCGGCCATACCGGTACCCTCGATCCCTTCGCCACGGGGGTGCTGGTGTGTTGCCTCGGCAAGGCCACGCGCTTGAGCCGGTTCTTTCTCCAGGGAGACAAGACCTACGAGGGCGTCATGCGCCTGGGACTGGAGAGTGACACCCAGGATGCCACCGGCCGGGTGCTGCGGCGCCTGCCGGTCCGGGATATGGGCAGGGAGCGGATCGAAGCGGCCTTTGCGCGTTTTGCCGGCCGGATCGAGCAACAGCCGCCTCTGTATGCGGCCTTGAAATACAAGGGAGTGCCGTTGTACAAGTGGGCCCGCCGGGGCAAACCGGTCAAGAAGCCGGCCCGCATGGTCGAGATTTATGACCTGAAGGTGTTGACCGTCGATCCGCCCTTTGTCCGTTTCAGGGTGAGCTGTTCGGCCGGAACCTATGTGCGTACCTTGTGCGCCGATATCGGCCGCAGCCTTGGTTGCGGGGGACTCTTGCAGTCCCTGCGCCGGACGGCCGGCAGCGGTTTTGAAATCGACGAGGCCATCGGACTGGAAGAACTGAAATCCAGGGTGGCTCGCAGCGGACTCCAAGACATACCGCTGGTGCCCATGAGCGAAGCCCTGCGGGGCATGCCCTTGTTCATGGCCGATTCCCGCTTGGAGGCCAAGATAAGCAACGGCCACCCGCTGACAAAGGCTGACTTGAGCGGTAGAAAGATCCCGGTTCAGGTGATCGACAAGTACGCGGCCTATATGCGCATCGTCGATGCCCAAAAGCGACTCCTGGCTGTTGTCGAAACCGGGAAGACAGCCTCGCATTACGATTATTGTTGTGTTTTTCATCAATAAAGAGCAAAACTCAGCTGAAGAGGATCTTTGTAAGGAGGACGTTAAAGTGGTATTATCGACCGAAGACAAGAAGAAATTGATTGACCAATACAAACTTCACGACACCGACACCGGATCCCCGGAGGTTCAGATTGGTCTGTTGACCCATCGCATCAAGTACCTGACCGAGCATTTGAAGGTTCACAAGAAAGATCATCACTCCCGCAGGGGCTTGTTGATGCTGGTGGGCCGTCGTCGGCGCTTGCTCAACTACGTCAAGAAAAATGACGTCAAACGCTATCGCGCCATCATTGAAACCCTTGGGTTGAGACGCTAAGTGCCGCTGGCCTGGTGGTTGTGGCGACAAACGCAGCTTTCCCGCCCGACCGAAAGCCGGGGCCGCCAAAGCCGTGAGGACCGCCCGGGCCCCGGCGCGGCCGCAAGGCCGCAGCGCCTTGCCCAAAAATCCCAGGAGAATTTATTTAATGGAAACTGTAGTACAAGCCGAAATAGGGGGCAAACCCCTTACCATCCAGGCCGGCAAGCTGGCCAAGCAAGCCTCCGGCTCGGCCCTGGTCACATACGGTGAAACCGTTGTTCTGGTTTCGGCCGTTGCCTCGGAAGACCAGCGGGACATCGATTTTCTACCCCTTTCGGTTGAATACCAGGAGAAGATTTATTCGGCCGGAAGGATTCCGGGAAATTATTTCCGGCGTGAAATCGGCCGCCCCAGTGAAAAGGAGACCCTCACCGCCCGGCTTATAGATCGGCCCATAAGACCCTTGTTCCCTAAAAAATGGCGTTACGAGACACAGGTCATCGCCATGGTGCTGTCCATGGACCAGGAAAACGATCCCGATGTCCTGGCGATGGTGGGAGCTTCGGCGGCCCTGACCATATCCGACATCCCCTTCGATGGCCCCATCGCCTGCGTGCGGGTAGGCAGGATTGACGGTCGATTCGTGGCCAATCCTTCCCTAAGCGATTCCGAAAAGAGCGACATCAACCTGATCGTTGCCGGTTCCCGGACCGGTGTGGTGATGGTGGAAGGGGGAGCCGACGTGGTGCCGGAGGCCGACATGCTGGAGGCCATCTTTTTCGGCCACCAGGCCCTCCAGCCCCTGATAGATATACAGGAGCAATTGCAGGCTGCCGTCGGCAAGCCGAAAAGACAGTTCAATCCACCTGAACCGGATCCCGAACTCAAGGCCAGGCTGGAACAGATGGCGGCCGAACCCATAGGCAAGGCCATCGTGATCGCCGAGAAGGTAAAGCGCAGCCAGGCCATCAAGGATGCCAAGGCCAAGATCTTCGAAAGCCTCGGTGAGCAATACGCCGAACGCAAGGCCGAGGTTTATGAAATTTTGGGCGAGATCCAGAAGCAGGCCTGCCGGGACCTTATTCTCAAGCAGGGTCGCCGGATCGACGGCCGCCGCTTTGACGAGGTTCGTCCCATCTCGTGCGAGGTGGGGATCCTGCCCCGCTGCCACGGTTCGGCCCTGTTCACCCGCGGTGAAACCCAGGTCCTGGGCGTCCTGACCCTCGGCTCCGGCCAGGACGAACAGCGGGTGGAAACCCTGAGCGGGGAGGAAAACCGGCCTTTCATGCTCCATTACAACTTTCCGCCCTTTTCCGTGGGCGAAGTGAGGCGGATAGGGGCTCCCAGCCGGCGCGATATCGGTCATGGCGGGCTTTCAACGCGGGCGCTGGAAAAGATTTTACCCGATCGCGATGATTTCGATTATACCATCCGGCTGGTATCCGAAGTCCTGGAGTCCAACGGATCTTCATCCATGGGGACGGTCTGTGCCGGCACCATGGCCCTGATGGACGGGGGAGTACAAATAAAGGCTCCTGTTTCCGGGATTGCCATGGGCCTGGTTCAGGAGGGAGAGCAGGTGGTCATCTTGTCCGATATCCTGGGCGATGAAGACCACACCGGCGACATGGACTTCAAGGTGGCCGGTACCAGGGAGGGTATCACCGCCCTCCAGATGGATATCAAGATCCACGAGCTTTCACGGGATATCCTGGACAAGGCCCTTGGACAGGCCCGGCGCGGGCGGCTTCACATCCTGGAGCGGATGCTGGAGTGCATTCCCCGTCCAAGGAGAGATATTTCACCCTATGCCCCCAAGATAATGACCATCCACATCAACCCGGACAAGATTCGCGAAGTGATCGGCCCCGGCGGCAAGGTTGTCCGGGCTATTCAAAGCGATACCAATACGCGCATCGAGCTCCAGGATGATGGTTCGGTCAAGATTGCGGCCCTCAACGAAGAGGACGGTTTGGCGGCCAAGGAACAGATCGAGGCCATTGCCCTGGAACCGGAAGAAGGTGTCATCTACGAGGGCAAGGTCGTCAAGACCACAGATTTTGGAGCTTTTGTCCAGCTGGCCCCGGGCACCGAAGGGCTGGTGCATATCTCACAGTTGGCCAACCGCAGGGTTAACAAGGTCACCGACGTGGTCAATGAAGGTGATGTTATCCGTGTCAAGGTGTTGGAAGTATCCCAGGATGGACGCATTCGTTTGAGCCTTAAGGCCGCTGTCAAAGAGGAAAACCAGCGCCGTGGTAAGAAAAACCATCCTCACTAACGGGGTCAAGATCGTATCCAAGCAGATGCCCCACGCCAGATCGGTTTCAATGGGGGTGTGGGTCAGTGTGGGTGCCAGGGACGAGTCGGAACAGGAAAGCGGCTTGTCCCACTTCATTGAACACATGATATTCAAGGGCACCTCCAGGCGCACGGCTTTCCAGATCGCCAAGGAATTCGACGCCATCGGCGGCCAGACCAACGCTTTCACCTCCATGGAACATACCTGCTACCATGCCCGGGTGATCGATACCCAGCTGGAGACCATGGTGGAGATCCTTTCGGATATCTTCCTCAATTCCCTCTTCGATCCGGCCGAAGTCGAGCGCGAAAGGCCGATCATCTGCCAGGAGATCGGAATGGTTGAAGATTCCCCTGAGGAGTACGTCCACGTCCTGGCAGGCCACAACCTCTGGGGAAACCATCCCCTGGGGCGTTCAATCCTCGGCTGCCGGGAAAACGTGATCCGTTTCGATGCCGCCACCATCAAGGAGTTTTTTCGCCGTTTTTATCATCCTGAGCGGATCATCGTCTCGGTTGCCGGCAACGTGGATCACCAGCGCTTCGTCGATCTGGTCGGACCGGCCTTTGAAAACATTTCCTCGAGCGGCCCGTTGCCGCCGCGAACCACACCGCTGATCAGGGCCCGTGTCAGGAGCCACCGCCGGCAGCTGGAGCAGGAACATATCTGCCTGACGACTCTGGGCCTTTCGGTGACCGACCCACGGCGATTTGCCTTTTCACTGCTCAATACCATCCTGGGCGGAAACATGAGTTCACGGCTTTTCCAGCAGATCCGGGAGCAACGCGGTCTGGCCTATTCGGTCTATTCATTCATGACTTCCCATGTTGATACCGGCATGTTCGGCATTTACACGGGCGTCGACCCCCGTTATACGAATGAGGCTATCGAGCTGATGGTCCAATCCCTGCGGCGTTTGAAGGCTGAGCCGGTGAGTTCCGACGAGTTGCGTGACGCCAAGGAGTTCACCAAGGGAAACCTTTTGCTGGCTGCTGAAAGCGTGGACAACCAGATGGTCAGGCTGGCCCAGAATGAATACCATTTCGAGCGTTATATTCCCCTTGACCAGGTGGTTGAGCAGATTGAAGCGGTAACAGC
>JALVRI010000357.1 GCA_027031325.1 Desulfobacteraceae bacterium | reverse complement strand
TCTATGCGCCGGACGACCGCCTCTTCGACCTCCTCTGGAGAAGCGCCCCGGTAGACTGTCGAGATGATTACCTTGTCCGTCGTGATTTCAGGAAAAATTTCAAGTTTTATACCCACAAGGGAGACAGCCCCGGCAATGAGCATGAAAAGCATCAGGATATTGGCCGCCACGTGGTTTCCGGCAAACCAGGCCACCATCTTGCGCATGCCTATCTGCTCCCCCGGCCATCGGTCGGCTTGAAGACCGGCCTGACTGCCATTTCCCGGCTGACACCCTTGATGTCGGAAAGAACAACCACTTGCCCGTCTTCAAGCCCGGACGAGATGACCGCCCCGTCCGGGCCTGTCAGGGCCACCTGTACTTTCCGGAAACGCAGACGGCCGTCTTGCCCTACCACCCAGACCACACCACCCTGGCGCACGGCCTCCGGCGGCAGGACAACCGCCCGGGAAATGGTCCGGCCGAAAATGGTGACTTCGGCAAACAGCCCGGCCGCAAGGGGTGGCCTCCTGTTGAAAGGATTTTCTACCCGGACATAGACATCCACCATCCTGGTACGCGGATCAACCCGGGCACCGGCCCGCACCACCCTGCCTTGCCAGCGGTGCCTGGCCCCGGCGACCTCGACCATCACTTGAGCCTTGGCACCCCGGCCACCGCCTGGGGTAAAGCCGGGAACATGGAACCAGTGGAGCCTGGAGCTTTCCAAGGGGACCGGAATTTCGGCTGCCGCCGTTCCGATCAGGGTGGCCAGGCCCTTGCCGGCCCCAACGTATTGGCCAAGCCCCACCTGGCGACTTTCAACCAAACCGTCGAAGGGAGCTCTGATCATGGTGCGGGCAAGCTCGAGGCGGGCTTTTTCCAGTTCCCCCGAACGTGCTTCAACCTCGGCCCGGGCCGCCTCAAGCTGGGGTTGTTTGGCCGCCAGGGACGGGACGGGGGTGTCCGGATGAAGTTGGCGCCACTCCTGGCGGGCCTCCCGGGCCTCGGCCTCCAGCAGCTGGAGTTTACTGCGGGCATCGGCCAATCTCGCCTTGGCCAGGACAACGGCAATTTTGTAATCGGCAGGATCGATACGAGCCAACAACCGGCCCGCCTTGAAACTTCCGCCCGGTACCAGGGCCGGATCTATCTCGACCACCTTGCCCGACACCTGGGCAGCCAGGGTTATCCTCGTTGCCGGCTCCACCGTTCCGTAACCTTTTATACGGACCGGGTAATCAATCTTCTTTACCCTCATGGCCCTTACCGCCGGGGCCTTGGCCTTATGCCCGGCCCTGACCATCTTGGGGTGCCGGGCTTGCAGGAGCAACATGACAGCCAGGCCGACAAACAACACAATCACCACTGCCGCAGCCTGGACGGCAAGTTTTTTGCCAAGCTTCATCGTTTCACCTTGGGCAACCTTTTCTCGTCATCCCCGGTATTTGTTTGCACATCCACCCTGGCCCACCCTCCTCCCAGGGCCCGGTACAAGTCAATCCGGTTCTGATACAAGGCCTGCTCGGCATCCACCAGGTCAAGCAAGGCTGTAACCAATGTCTTCTGAGCCTCCAGAACGGCCAGGTAGTCCATCAGGCCCTGTCTGTAGCGCCTTTGGGCCGTATCCAGTGTGGCCTTGGCTTCTTGCACCAAAAGCGCCATCCGCTTGCGACGTTCGACCAGGTTCCGCCGCGAAGCAAGGGCTGATTCCACCTCTGCCAGGGCATTTAGCACAATCTTGGCATAATCGGCCACTGCCTGTTTATATTTGGCTTCGGCCACCATTTGGTCCGCTTCCAGGCGGCCTCCATCTATCAGGGGTTGGACGAGACCGGCAGCCAGGGACCAGAACCTGCTTTCAGGCGAAAGCAGCTCGGTGAGCTGGTGACTGGCAAAGCCAAGGTCGCCTGTCAGGGTCAGGTGCGGGAAACGGCTGACATAGGCGGCACCCACCTCGGCATGCAAGGCTGCCAGGCGGGCTTCAGCCGCCTTGATGTCAGGTCTTCGGAGCAAAAGGCTGGAAGGCAATCCGACCGGAACCGGTTTCAACCTGTCGAAATCCGGCAAATCGTGGGCTGCGAAATTCCTCAGGCCCGGATAGCGGCCGGCAAGAACGGCCAGGTCCGTTCTGACCCTGACCAGCTCGTCCTCGACCGCGGGAATGGCTGCCGATGCCTGGGCCACGGCACGCCTTGCCTGGCGAACATCAAGAGCAGTTGCCAAACCGAGGCTATAGCGCCGCTCGACAACTTCAAGGCTACCGGCCAGGGTATCGACTGTCTTTTGGAGATAGTCCCGGCGGCGAACCAGGGAACAAAGGTAGACGTACCGACTGACAGCCTCGGCCACCATTGTTTGGGCAACCACGTGCAGGTTTTCCTTTTGCTGTAAAACCCGTGCCCGGGCGGCGCTTTCCAGGCCGGAAAGACGGCCCCAGAGATCGACTTCATAGGAAGCCGGCAGAGACAGGCTGTAGCTGTCGGTGGTTCGCGAAACCTTGTGTCCGTATATGGGGTCAATCGTAGACAGCCGCTTGCGTTCGATGCTCGCATCCAGGTCGATCCGCGGCCAGCGGTCAGCCCGGGCCTTTTTCAGCCTGGCCTGCACTTCCAGCACCCGCGCCACCGCTTTGCTGATGTCAAGGTTGTTTTCAAGCACCTGCTCCACCAGCTCATCAAGATGCCTGTCACCGAAGGCCTGCCACCATTTTTCTTCCTCGCCGGAAAAGTCCGGGGCTCTTCCTAGCGGCTGCTGAAAGTTCTCCGGAACGGTATAGGGCAATTCAGGCCTGCTGAATTTTTTAAAACCCGGGCTGCATCCCAGTAGAACGAGTATCAGCAAAAACAATGACCCTAAGTGGTTCGGCTTCACCGGCTACATCCCCGGGCCCGATCTTATCCGGGCGGTTTGGGCGCCTTTTCCCGGCGCAGCGGCATTACTGAATGACGATGAAGGACAAGGATGGGAGAAGTCGGCCGAATTGTCAAGCACACATTCCGCAGCCTAAAGATAGTCGAATTTGGGTTATTTTTCCTGTCATAGTTCTTCAACCCGGATTATACACTTCACGGTGAAGGCACGGGCGGAAACAAGTAGCTGGGTAGTGTCAAGAATCTTTCGCACTTTTGATAGCGGTGACCAGTTTTAAGCAGCAAAATCTTCTTCCAGATTTATTTCTTTAATAGGTTCATATTCAGATAACGTCTTGTGCCCCAGCGGGTACCAGCGATGTGTCGCAGGCAAGACGCAACGAACCTCAAGCCGGAGTTGCCATCGGGGAAGGCGCCCACTACCCGGGTTCTTCTGCGGTCTTCACGCAAGATACGCTCAAGCGGGCTATTGGTCCGGATCCGCTGCCAGTGGGCGCTGGGAAAATGATAGTATGTCAGGGTCTCATTAATCCCGGATTATGGTTTTGGGGTCAGATATTCAGGATATTATGCGGTCAAAAATTTCCCAGGCGGCTTTCATGGCCTGGTTTTCTTCGTCGATTTCGATGGTGGGTTTGCCATCGAAATCGAACTGGTAGACCGTCTCGTCTTCCGGAATGGTGCCGGCAAGCTCCAGGCCCTCTTTTTCCAGAAGCTCCAGCGCCTCCGGGCTGGGCGGCTCCTTGACCTTGTTCATTATCAAGTAGCTCTTTCCCACTCCTATATTGAGATCCTTGGCCAGCTTGTTTATCCGCAGCCCGGCCTGCAATCCCCTCCGGCTACTGTCGGTGATGATCAAAAGCAGGTCCACGTTGCTTGTGGTAAGGCGGCTGATGTGTTCCATCCCGGCTTCGTTGTCCATGACCACGTAGGAATAGTTACCCACCAACCTCTCCAGAAAACCGGTAAGCAGGGTGTTGGCAGCGCAATAGCAGCCGGCACCTTCGGGTTGCCCCATGACAACCAGGTCAAAGCCCTCTTCTTCGACTATGGCTTCTTCCAGGCGCATTGACATGAAGACGTCCTTGGTCATGCCCGGCGGCACCTTCCCTTTTTTCATGTCCTCACGGGCGTTGCCCAAAGTATCTTTGACAGCAAGACCCAGGACCTCGTTCAGGTTGGCGTTGCTGTCGGCATCTACTGCCAATACCGGAGTCTTGCCCCTGGCTACCAGGTATTTAATCAGCATGCCGGCAACGGTTGTCTTGCCGGTGCCACCTTTGCCGGCCAAAGCAATTGAAAAAGCCATCTTAAATTCCTTTCGTTACCAAAAATCTTGTTGTCGCCTTGCGCAAGAGCCGCCAGATCACAAAACTTAGCATTGTTTCCGATAATGGCAAGCTGATTTTGGCCGAAATTCTCCAGCTTGCTTTGACCCCGGCCCTGTGTTAGCCTGAAAATGTAGATTTTCAAAGACTGACCCGGATTTACACGCCCCGGCCGGTTTCCAGGCCGAGTTAAACCGCCACAAGGAGGTCCCCATGTTAGATCTGGTAAAAAAGAGTATGCTGGCCGGCGTCGGCTTGGCCCTCAAAACCTGGGATGAGGTTGAATCATTTGCCCGCGACCTTCAAAAAAGGGGCAAAATGACTGAAAAAGAAGGCCGCAAGTTTATGGAAGAGCTCCAGCAGCGCTACCAGGATGTGCAATCCAAGCTTGAAAAGCGGGTTGAACAGGGCGTGCGTGATTTTCTCAAAAAGGCAGACGTTGTAACCTCCGACGAACTCAAGGGGCTGAAAAAAGAGATC
>JALVRI010000356.1 GCA_027031325.1 Desulfobacteraceae bacterium | reverse complement strand
TTTTTCTTGGCTTCCCTCTTGTCCCGCTCGGCCCGCTTCTTTTTGGTGGGCGGCCTGATTCATCGCTTTGGCCCTGGAATTCAAACCTTTATCGAACGCTATTTCAACCTCCTGGCAGTAGTGCTTGTCATCCTTATAGTGGTCGGATTCGTGGTCCTGAAGTACACCTTCTGAACTAGTTGCACTTGGAATAGCCACAGCGTTTGCAGATCAGGCAGCCTTCTTCATGAAGCAGCCGGCTGCTGCACTCCGGGCAGACCCCTTCCGCCGGCGGGATGGGAGTGTCGCCTGTGTTGGCCGCCCGTTTCAGGACCTGGGCCATGGCATCCGGGCACGACAATACCATGGTTCCGTTTTGCCAAGTGGGCGAAGGACACCTGATGCCTGTCAGTTGCCTGACAATGGCTTCCGGCTTGACACCCGATCGCAGGGCCAGGGAGATGAGCCTTCCGGCGGCCTCTATTTGAGAAGAAGCACAACCCCCCGTTTTACCCATCTGGGCAAATACTTCACAGATACCCTCCGTATCGGAATTTATGGTAACGTAGAGCTTACCGCAGCCGGTCTTGATCCTTTCGGTCATGCCGAAGGTTCGTTCGGGCCGGGGGCGGGGCGCAATCCGCAGGCTTTCAGGTTTTTCTGCGGCCCGGCTGATGACCTGGCGGCTCCGGCTTCCGTTGCGATATATGGTTATTCCCTTGCAGTTCTCATCGGCGGCCTGCTCGAATGCCCGGGCCACGTCTTCGATCGTGGCGTCGGCAGGGAAGTTGACCGTCTTGGAGACGGCGTTGTCGGTGTGCTTTTGAAAGGCGGCCTGGATTTTTACATGCCAGAGGGGCGAAATGTCGTGGGCGGTGCGAAAGAGGCGCTTGATGGAATCAGGCAGGCCGGAGATGTCGTTGAGGTCGCCTTTTTGGGTTACCTGGTCCATGATCTTGCGGCTATATACCTTGGCTTTTCGTAATTGGCGGACAAAGAGCGGGTGAACCTGCTCAACAATTGTGTCGTCTAACATCCGCCGCTGGTGGACGACGGCAAAGATCGGTTCGATACCGCTTGATACCCCGGCAAGGAGGCTGATGGTACCGGTAGGCGCGATGGTCGTAACCGTCGCGTTACGCATGAAGCGGCAATCCGTTTTTTCCAGTACACTTCCGTTGAAAGCCGGAAAGTTGCCGCGCCTGCGGGCAAGGCGCGCTGAAGCCAGGCGTCCTTCCTTGTTGATGAAACTCATTACCCGCTCGGCCCACTTGAGAGCTTCGGAGCTGTCGTAGGCCACGTTCAATTTTATCAGCATGTCTGCGAAGCCCATGACTCCGATTCCGATTTTGCGGGTCAGCCTGGTTTTTTCTTCTATTTCGGGCAGGGGGTAGCGGTTGACCTCGATAACATTGTCCAGGAAGTGAACAAGCGTCTGAACACAGCTTTTCAGGCGCGCAAAGCTGAATCCCCTGGCGGTGACCATGGCCGCCAGGTTGATGGAAGCCAGGGTGCAAGATTCATACGCCAGCAAAGGTTGTTCACCGCAGGGATTGGTGGCTTCTATTTCCCCCAGGGCCGGGGTGGGATTGGCGGCATTGATCCGGTCGATGAATATGATGCCCGGCTCGCCGGTAGCCCACGCCGAGCGCACAATCAGGTCGAACAGGCGGCGGGCCGAAACCGAACGCACGCTCTTTCCCGTCCGCGGATTGACGAGGTCGAAACCGGTCTCGTTTTTGAGGGCCGTCAGGAAACGACCGGTCAGGGCCACCGAAAGGTTGAAATTATTCAGGCGCCGGGTGTCGTTTTTGGCGGTGATGAAAGCCTCGATGTCGGGATGGTCGACCCGCAAAACAGCCATGTTGGCTCCCCGCCGGGTTCCGCCCTGCTTGACCGTCTCGGTGGCCACGTCGTACACTTCAATGAACGACAGGGGGCCGCTGGAAACACCCGCGGTCGACGATACCGTGTCGCCCGCCGGCCGGATCCTGGAAAAAGAAAAGCCGGTGCCTCCTCCACTTTTGTGAATCAGGGCCGTGTTCCTGAGGGTATCGAAGATGCTCTGCATGCTGTCTTCCACCGGCAGGACGAAGCAGGCGGCCAGTTGCCCGAGACGGCGGCCGGCGTTCATCAGGGTCGGCGAGTTGGGCAGAAACCACAGGTTGGCCATGGCTTTGAAAAAACGTTCCCTGGTTTTGGCTATTTCGGATCGGCCGGCGCCGAACACAGCGTCGGCCCTTGCCACGTGATCCGCCACCCTTTCCAGCATCTGGGCGGGAGATTCGACCGGTTTTCCGGCAGAGTCCTTTTTCAGGTAACGTTTTTCCAGGATTGGCAGGGCTGTGTCGGGAAAACGGACCATGGTTCATTCTCTTTCCGGCTTCGAGGAATTAGAAGGGCTGAATTTCGACATCAAAAAATCGATGAACATTGCTGCCAGCGGCGATGGGGTGCGGTTGCGCGGCGTGGTGAGGTAGAAGTTGCGACCCAGTTCCAGGTCGTCGATCTTGAGCAGGCTGACCTTGCCGGCGGCGACATCTTCATCGACTGCCAGGGAAGAAAGGACCGAAACTCCGATTCCGCTTTTTATCCCCTGGCAAACGGCCTGAGTGCTGCCCATCCTGGCGATTATGTTGAAGTCCTCCAGGCGATAGCCCTTGCGGGTGATGCTTTCTTCGAAACAGCGGAGAGTTCCGGAGCCCGGCTCGCGGACAATCAAAGGTTCCGCCAGCAGTTGCCCGAGATCGATCGATTCCCTTTTCGACCACTTGTGCCCTGCGAAGACGACCAGCCGCATCTCGTCTTTCACCAGGGGCAGCTGCTCTAGGCGCCGGTGCTTGCTACGGGCCCCGACGACCGCCAGCTCTACCTCGAGGGATAATGTTTTATTTATGATTTCCATGGTATCTCCCACCACCAGGGTGATGGTTACCTCTGGATAGACGGTTGAAAAAGAACCGATGATGGGCGGCAGAATGTAGCTTGCCGGAATGGTGCTGCCTCCGATTGTAAGCCGCCCCCTGGTGGTTCCCTGGAAATCGGCCATGGCGCTTTCCGCTTCGTCGCGCAGGGCCAGGATCCTGCGCGCATAGCGGTAGAGTAACTTTCCGGCCCGGGTGGGTTCTATCCGGCGGGCCAGGCGGTCAACCAGCCTGAGCTCGAAATGGTCTTCCAGGTCCTTGATATGACTGCTGACGGTGGGCTGGGAGAGATGGATTGCCTCTGCCGCCTTGGAAAAGCTCTTCAGTTCCACCACCTTGCAGAAGATATGCAGTTGCCACAGATCCATGCTTTTTCAGCATTGCCCGGATACCGGCCGGCAGCTGTGCCGGAAAAGGCCGGGATAGTGTTTGCTCGGCTGTTTCCGCCAGCGGAGCAGGCGCCCTTCCGGCTAATTCCGACCTGCCGGCGGGTTGAATTTGCGTTTTATGCGCTCGTTGACAATCGGCGGAACCATGTCTTCGATGTTGCCGCCGAACCTGACGGCCTCCTTGATTATGGAAGAGCTGGTGAAGATCCATCGCAGGCCGGTCATCAGGAACACGGTTTGGATTTCGCGGTTCAACTTGCGGTTCATCAGGGCAAGCTGAAATTCGTATTCGAAATCGGAGACAGCCCGCATCCCGCGCAGGATCGCTCTGGCCCCCCGCCGGGCGGCGTAATCAACCAGCAGGCCGTCAAAGGTATCGATTTCGATGTTGGAAAGATGCTGCATGCTGATTTTGAGCATCTCCATCCTCTCCTCGACCGAGAAGAGAGAGGATTTTGCAGGGTTGTGAAGAATGGCGACGATTATCTTGTCAAAAAGTTTGAGACCCCTTTTGGCGATGTCTATATGACCGTTGGTAACCGGATCGAAGCTGCCGGGATAAATCGCAATACGTTCCATCAGCCGGACCATCCTGATTGTTAATCGTTGTCAAAAACACCGGCTCCCAAGTTAGCATCTATTGGGGCCGGAAGCAAGGCGGATGACCGCCCGCAAGGGATTCGGACCGCGTGCATTTCAATCGCCTTGCTAAGCGTTTGTGGTTGTGGTATGGTTTTATACAATTTTCTGTTTTTATTAATGATAGATCAAACGGAAGCCTTTGCTTAAGGCTATGGCCAGAAGATAAATTCCAGCCCAACACCAGCTAAGGAATGCCGATATGAGCCAGATTCCCAACCTAGGTATCCAGCTTGTGCACATCCAGGGGCCCCTGAAGGGAGAGATCCAGACCTTTACCTCCGGCCGGGTCTTGATCGGCCGTCATCCTGACTGTGACCTTCAGTTCCCCAAGGACCTGGTTATCATGTCCCGGCGCCATGCCGAGATCGTACGGGAAGGCAACCGTTTCAAGTTGATTGATCGAAGCACCAATGGAACTTTCGTAAACGGCAAACCGGTTACTGAAACTTACCTCAAAGACGGAGATGTTATTACTTTTGCCGAAGGCGGTCCCAAAGTCAGTTTCCTGACCCAGGTCATCGAAGGTCAGGCGGCCGGGCCGAATGTGCAAGCTGAACCCGAACCTGTCCAAACCCCACCGGGTCCCGCTCCGGTTCAACCTGAAGTCAGGCCGTCTCCGCCTGCAAGCGGCAAGCCCCCCGCTGATGGAACGCCCGAGCCTGAACCGGTCAACGTCCCGTTTGCCATCCAGTATGGTCCGGCCCTCAAATCTTTCCGCAGCCTGCCGATTGTCATCGGCAGGGG
>JALVRI010000355.1 GCA_027031325.1 Desulfobacteraceae bacterium | reverse complement strand
ACCCGTAACATTGCCTCCCAGATAGATACCATCATCAAGGAGTTGCTGGCCAAGGTCAATGCCGTTCCACGTATGATAGTGGACCTGACCCAAGTATCGGATTTCAACATGAGCGCCATTCAATTGATAATCTCCATCGTCACCCGCTGTCAAAAGGTCAAGACCGCCTTGCGCCTGGTTGGAACCGATGTGCACCGCAATGCCCTCAGCAGCTTCCAGGAAACAAGTTCGGTGGCC
Source organism: Desulfobacteraceae bacterium (assembly GCA_027031325.1). Taxonomy (GTDB): domain Bacteria; phylum Desulfobacterota; class Desulfobacteria; order Desulfobacterales; family Desulfosarcinaceae; genus JALVQM01. Next base: position 13,412 of record JALVRI010000355.1, on the reverse strand, counting down.
ATCGATGACAGCATTGAAAGCGCCAGATCTGCGCTCTAAACACGTTTTTATCAATTCAGGGCCGGGGAAAAGGCCGGCAGGCATCCCGCCCTTTCAGGTCCTGATTGCCCGGTTCACATCCGCGCCGGCTGAAATTACTCCTAAAGTTTTCCAACCAGCAGCAGATACTACGAATAGGAAAGTCCGGCCCGGGTCTGCCTTCGGCAGGCAGTGTCAATTCAGGGAAGCAAAGGAGTTTAGCCATGACGATTCAGGATGACGAAACTTTGCAGATGTATCTTGAGGAATCCCTCGAACATCTGGAAGACATCGAAAACGATCTTTTGGCCATCGAAGAAGCCGGCGCCGACATCGATGACGAGCTGGTGAACAAGGTATATCGAGCGGCCCATTCCATAAAAGGCGGAGCCGGTTTCATGGGACTGACCAATATCAAGGATCTGACCCATGAAATGGAAAACATCCTTGGTAAAATCCGCAGCCGCGAGATGGTTCCGACCTCGGATGTCATCAATGTCCTCTTGAGTGCTTCCGACACCCTCAAAAGCCTGATGGACAACGTCCTGCACAGCAATGATGAGGATATCTCCGAACAAATCGCCCAATTGAAAGCGGTCCTGGCAGGCCAGGCGGGCACTGCCGCCGAACAATCTCCATCAACACCGGCCTCCTCCCCGTCCACGGCCCCCGACTCCCAGGACAGCTGCCCGGCCCCGGAGGGAACCGTGGCCCTGATCCTGCCTGGCGGACGCTGCGGACTGTATATCGAGCCGGAAGACGTCCTGCCGCTCATGGAGGAAGGCAAATGCGTCTATCTGGTGGAAATGCTCCTGGAAGAAGACCTCAAGGCCAAAGACAAAACCTTAAAAGCGGTCATCGAAGAAATGGACCAGACCGGCGTCATTCTCGGCTGCAACTTCGAATTGCCGCCCCTGGACAAGATCGAAAAAGATTGGACTCCCGAGGGGACCGACCAGTTGCTCTTTCTGTTCGCAACCATTCTCAAGCCGGGTGATATCAACGTCCTGTTTGAAATCGATGCCGACCGTATCTTTCAACTGACTGATGAGCTTGAACTGCGCACCCTGGAAGGTGAGCCGGTCAGCCCGCCGGCCGATGTTACCGCCACGCAGGCAAATGAGGAAACCCCTGCGGTGGAAGAGGATCCCTCCCCGGCCGACTCGGACGCAACCGTTGTCGAAGAAACCAAAACGGACAAAGCCGCAGGGCAAACCGAGAAACAGGCCTCCACTGCTTCTGCCAATGCAGAACCTCCGCATAAGTCGGTTCCCGGCTCCAGGCCCAGGGAGGCTAAAAGCAGCCAACCTTCCAAGTTCGGTCATGAAACCAGCCTCAGAGTACACGTCAGTCTCTTGGACCAGTTGATGACCCTGGCCGGGGAACTGGTCCTGAGCCGCAACCAGCTCCTTCAATCCATGGCATCAGGCGACCAACGGGGATCGGAGATAGCCGGCCAGAGAATCGACTTGATAACCTCGGAACTCCAGGAAGCCATCATGCTCACCCGGATGCAATCCATCGGCAACGTATTCAACAAATTTCCCCGGGTGGTAAGGGACCTGGCACGTTCCCTGGGCAAAAAGGTGGAACTTATCCTTGAAGGCAAGGAAGTCGAACTGGACAAGACCATAATCGAGGCCATTGGTGATCCCCTCACCCACCTGGTACGCAACGCGGTCGACCACGGAATCGAGCCTCCGGACGTAAGGCAGCGGGCCGGCAAGAGTCCTGTGGGCCAGATTTACCTCAAGGCTTATCACGAGGCCGGCCAGGTGAACATCGAAATATCGGACGACGGCCAGGGAATCGACGGCCACAAGCTGGCGGCCAAGGCCCTGGAAAAAGGATTGGTGACCGAGGAACAGGTAAAGATGATGTCCGAGCGGGAAAAGATCAACCTGATCTTTCTGCCCGGGTTTTCAACCGCCGAAAAGGTCACCGACGTCTCCGGCCGCGGGGTCGGCATGGATGTGGTAAAAACCAACCTCGACAAGTTGGGCGGTCTGATCGATATCGATTCGGAAGTAGGCAAGGGGTCGGTCATCAGGATCAAGCTGCCGCTCACCCTGGCCATCATCCCTTGCCAGATAGTCCTGACCGGTGGTGAACGCTACGCCATTCCCCAGGTCAACCTGGAAGAGCTGCTCAGGATCCCGGCCGACCAGATCCAGGCCCGGATCGAACGGGTCGGCGATGCTGAAGTGGTGCGCCTGCGCGGCAACCTGCTGCCGCTGATAAAACTGTCAGAGGTAATCGGTATCGAACCAACCTACGTCGATCCGGAAACCGGTCTGCGCAAGGCGGATCGGCGCAAGTCCCTTGCAGACCGGCGCTGCCAGAAAAGCCCCGGTCCCGGTCCTGAAATGGCTGCCGATGATTACAGCTGCACTGCCGACCAGGCCGAAATCGAAACCGAAAACCGCCAGGGTGGGGAACGGCGTTACCGGGCCGCCAGCGCCCTGAATATCGTGGTAGTCTCCACCGGCGCCATGAAGTACGGCCTGGTGGTCGACGAACTGCACGATTCTGAAGAAATCGTGGTCAAGCCCTTGGGCCGCGACCTGAAAAAATGCAAGGGTTACGCCGGAGCCACCATAATGGGAGACGGCCGGGTGGCCCTGATCCTCGATGTGGCCAACCTGGCCCAGATGGCCGGTCTTACTTCAGTGGAAAACTCGGTCAGGGCGGCTGAAATCGCCAAGGCCGAAAAAGAGGCCATCAAGGCCAAAAAAGACAAGCAGTCCCTGCTGATCTTCCGCAGTTCGGAAGAAGAGCAGTTCGCAGCCCCTCTCAGCCTGGTGGAAAGAATAGAGAAGATAAAGTACACCGACATCGAGGACGTCGGCGGCAAACGGGTGATCAAGTACCGCGGTGGCAGTCTGCCGCTCTTTTCAATAGACGAGGTCGCAATGGTCAAGCCCCTGGCGGACCAGGAAAACCTGCTGGTAATCGTCTTCGTGGTTGCCGGCAGGGAAATCGGGTTGCTTGCCATCGGGCCCGTAGACGCCATGGAAGTGACTATCAACATCGACGGCCAGACCCTGCGCCAAACCGGCATCATGGGTTCGGCCATCATCAACAACCAAACCACCCTCTTGATCGACATATTCGAAATAGTCAAAGCTCTGAACCCCGAATGGTTCGATGAACAGGAGGTGGTCGAAGTGAGCGAAGGAGAAGCCGCCACCATCCTGTTTGCCGAGGACTCCAGCTTTTTCCGCAACCAGGTGAAAGGTTCCATGGAAGACCAGGGCTACAATGTGCTCGAGGCCGAAGACGGTGAGATCGCCTGGAACCTGTTGCAGGAAAACGCCGATCGTATTGCGCTGGTTGTCACCGATATCGAGATGCCCAATATGGACGGCTTCACCCTGACCAAAAAAATCAAGGAAAGTCCCCTGTTTTCCCACCTGCCGGTAATCGCTTTGACCACCCTGGCAGGCGAGGAAGATATCGCCAAGGGCAAGGAAGTCGGCATCGACGATTATCAGATCAAGCTGGACAAGGAAAAATTACTGGCCAGTATTACAAACCATCTCAAACAATTGAAGGCGGCCTAAGCGGCCGGCAAAGTCTTGGCAGAAAAGGACACAAACATGGATACTACTTCCTCAATCAACACCCCTGAATCCGGGATGGTGGAGTTGGCAACCTTCTATGTGGGTCAAGCCCTCTGCGGAATGGACATCCTCAAGGTCCAGGAAATCAACAAGCTGATGGAGATGACCACCGTTCCCCAGGCGCCGAATTACGTAATGGGAATTCTCAACCTGCGCGGCCAGATCGTCACCATCATCGATCTTGGGAAAAAGCTCGGCCTGGCCACCACCGAAATGAGCGATACCAGCCGCAACATCATCGTCAATTCCAAGGGAGAATACATCGGCCTGCATGTATCAAAGATCAGCGACGTGGTTGAGGCTGACTGGAGCAAAGTAGAGCCCCCCCCGGCCAACATCGGCGGCGTGCAGGGAACCTATTTCAGGGGGGTTTTCAAAACCAAGCAGAGCCTGATCGGAATTCTGGATACCGAAAAAGTCCTGCTTGAAGAGAACTGAATTTGACAGGCTTTTGCGGGCCGTATCGATCCATTGTGCCGCAAGCAGTATAATCATGGAGGAGTTCCATGACAGCAAATTCCAAAATCAGAGTCCTGGTCGTAGACGACACGGTCCTTTACCGTAAAATCGTAAGCGACGTGTTGGCCGAGCTGCCTGACGTGGAGGTGGTCGGAACAGCCCATAACGGAAAGGCCGCCCTGACCAAGATCAGGATTCTGAAACCGGACCTGATCACCCTGGACATAGAAATGCCGGAGATGAACGGCATCCAGGTTCTGGAACATCTGCGCCGCCAGAAGGCCGACCTGGGCGTGATAATGCTCAGTACCCTGACCCAGGAAGGCGGCGCCATGACCATGAAGGCCCTGGAGCTGGGAGCTTTCGACTTCATCCCCAAGCCCCAGTCGGGCACGATGGCAGAAAACCGGGCCGCCATCAAAAAGGCCCTGGCACCCATGCTGAGGGCTTTTTCAAGGAACCGGATCCTCAAGGGTATCCTGGGGCGAAGTCCTAGACCTGCCGCCAAGGCCGCTTCAAAGGTTTCCAGGCCGGCAATAAGAGTAAAGTCAGGAAGCTACTCCGGCAGGTCGTCCATAGTGGCCATCGGTATCTCCACCGGCGGACCCAACGCATTGGCCCGGATGCTGCCCATGCTGCCGAAAAACCTGGCAGTGCCGGTTGTGATAGTCCAACACATGCCACCGGTCTTTACCCAATCCCTGGCCCGCAGCCTTGATGCCAAGTGCGCCATCAAGGTCAAGGAAGCTGAAAACGGAGAACCGATTCTGCCGTCGACCGCCTATATCGCTCCCGGCGGCAAACAGATGAAAGTGGTGGCCGGGGCCGACGGCAAGCAGCGGGTGATCAAGATTACCGACGACCCGCCGGAAAACAGTTGTAAGCCGTCTGCCGATTACCTTTTCCGCTCGGTCGCCGATCATTACATCGGACGGGCAACCGGTGTCATCATGACCGGCATGGGCTCCGATGGCACCGCCGGGTTGAAACAGATGAAACAAAACGGCGCCTTCATAATCGCCCAGGATGCCGACACTTGCGTCGTTTACGGCATGCCCAAGGAACCGATCGAGGCCGGCATCGTGGACGTGGTGGCTCCGCTGGACAAAATCGCCGGAGAAATTATCAAAACCGTAAAATAAAACAGGTGTCCCGGCCATGTGGAAGGACCGCCCGTAAGTAAAGCTTAGCCAAGGTGGTCCCAGGACCCTGCAGAAGTCAGGTGAGTTCATGAACATCCGACAGCCGAAAAAGCTTGTAACGGTGGCGCCCCCAAAACCCGGACCACCGAAATTAAAGACCCTGACCGGCACACCTGCAGCCAAGGCCCGAGCCACATCCGGCCTTATCGACGGCAAAAAACTGCCACCCAGGCAAGCACCTCCTTCCGGCCGAAAGGAAAAGGCCGGGGCGACTTCTCTTTCCCTGAACCGTAAAGGCATCAAGATCAAACCTGATGAAATCGACCTTTTGTCCCGTTATATCTATTCCCTGTCGGGCATCTACATAGACAAGACCAAAGCTTACCTTCTGGAGACCCGCCTTGGCAAACTGCTCGATGAAAACGGCTGTCAGTCCTATTCCGAGCTCTATCACAAGGCCAAGTCCGACCCCACCAAGGCCATCGAAAAACAGCTCGTCGATGCCATGACCACCAACGAGACCCTCTTTTTCAGGGACAACGGTCCATTCGAGTTGCTGAGGCACAAACTGATTCCCGAAATTATAGACAAGCGCTCCAATCGTAAAACTCCAGCGGGGAAAATACCGATCCGCATCTGGAGCGCGGCCTGTTCCACCGGCCAGGAAGTAATCAGTATCGCCATCGTGCTGAAGGAACTGCTGATTGACTTGCGTAAATACGAAATAAAATTATTGGGGACGGACATTTCCGACAGCGCCATTAAGCAGGCCAGTTACGGTTTATACAACAAGTTCGAAATCGAGCGCGGCGTGACCAATGATCGCTTGCGGAAATACTTCATTCCCATGGGGGCCAATTGGAAAATAAAAGACGAAATCCGGGCAATGGCGACTTATAAAAAAATGAATCTGATGCAGCCATTCAGCGGCCTTGGTAAATTCGATATTATCTTCTGCCGGAACGTGGCCATCTACTTCACTCCCGAGGACCGCAAGAAGCTGTTCAACAGGATCGCCGATGTTCTGGAAAAAGACGGCTACCTTATCATCGGCTCAACCGAATCGCTGACCGGTGTGTGCCCGCGTTTTGTGCCCAAAAAACATTTGAAGTCGATTTTCTACCAGTTGAGGTGAGCACCATGCCCACCGGCGGGCACTTGGAAAAAGTAAGAAAGCAGGAGGCAACATGACAAACCTCAAAGTTCTCATAGTCGATGATGATCCCATAACCCGTAACCTGCTCCAAAAAAGACTCTCCAAAGAAGGTTACCAGACCGAACTTGCAACCGACGGGGTCGAGGCGCTAGATTACCTGGCCGCCGGCTATTACGACGTGGTGCTGACCGATCTGATGATGCCCGGTGGAGTAGACGGTATCGGGGTGCTCGAAGCGGCCAAGGAGGCCAATTTCAAAACCGAGGTAATCCTGATAACTGCCCACGGTTCGATCGACAATGCCATCGAGGCCATGAAAAAAGGAGCCGCCGATTACCTCCAGAAGCCGATCAACATGGAAGAGCTGCTGCTACGGTTGCAAAAAATTCAGAATTTCAAATCCCTCTTGAAAAACGCCAGTGACCTCAGGGAAGCCATGCAGGTAACCGAGCAAAATTCCAGTACGACCATCCAGAACCTTGAAATCATGGTCTCGGACCTGGAAAACCGCATCGAACAGATACGCTCTATCCTTGAAGATCACCAATTGTCCGCCGAAGAGCGCATCGGGAAAGCCTTGGCTTGCTGAACCGCCCCCAAAGACGCCCGGCGCCGGGCCGATAGCCGATAGAAATACGCCCCGGGCCACAGCCAAACCACGGCCGTCACCCACAAGGAGCCGTTTCCCCCAATTTGCTCTTTCGCCCATCCCTGGTCTTTGGTAAAACCCCTGGTGTCCATCAACGCCGTTTGGCGCTCCAAGGAGGTCTGGATGTATTCCTGGGAACAGTTACTTACAACCCTTGAAGATATTCTGGCCATCAGGGTCAGCTGGGCCGACACGCCTGCGCTCAAGGCCTTGGTGACTGTCGCTGTCTTGCTGGCCCTTTGGCTGGGAACCAAGATCCTGCTGCATCTCATTCAAAGTCGCCTCAAGGCCATACCAAGGGTCAAGCTGGCACCCGAAATTTTCAAAAACACCCGTAAAGCCCTGGATTACCTTTTTCTGATGGCAGCCGGCGCCTTTCTTATCAGGACCTTTAACTGGCCGGCCCTTTCAAAGCCTTTTTTTGCCGTTTGTATCATCCTGATGGTCACGCCCATCAAGAATTTCCTGCTCCTGCTGCTCGATGCCCTTGAGAAAAAGCTGGCCAAGAAGACCGAGACCAAAGTCGACGATATCATCTTCGAACTGCTCAACAAGTTTTCCGGAGCCATAATTTATTCCATCGCGGTGGTAATCGCCCTGGATGTCATCGGTGTCAACGTTATGCCTTTCGTGGCCGGTGCCGGTGTTGTCGGTATTGCGGTCGGTTTCGCCGCCAAGGACACCCTGTCCAACCTGATCGCCGGTGTTTTGTTGATCATAGACCGCCCTTTTGAAATCGGAGATCGGATCGAAATCTGGAGCACACCAAAGGGGACCGCAAGCTGGGGCGATGTGATCGATATCGGCTTGAGGGCAACCAGGATCAAGACCACTGACAACCTGATCGTGGTCATCCCCAACAACGAGATCATGAAACGCGATATCGTCAATTACACGGCCATGTCGGCCATGATCAGGGTCAGGATCGACATCGGGGTAGCCTACGACACCGATATCGAGAAGGCCAAAAAAGTTATTCTCGAAGTGGCCTCCAGATTCGACTGGATCATGAAGCATCCGGCCCCCAAAGTTGTCGTCCGCAATTTCGGCGAGTCATCGGTTGACCTCCAGCTGCGTGTTTGGATCAGCGATGCCCGCCGTCGGATGGACACCATTTCGTATATAACCGACCGGGTCAAGGAGGCTTTCGATGCCGCCGGGATCGAAATTCCCTACCCCAAGCGCGATATCCACATCATCCGCAAAAAGTGATCCTCAACCATGGATGGGGTTAAACCGGCGGCCGATTGCCGGATACCTGCCGGGGGCTGAGCCCAAACCTGAAAAAAATCCCCGCCACGACCCTGGCTTGCCGTGGCGGGGATTTCGGGTTGTTGCTTGCCCTCGATTCCGGGCTGGTTATCAATATTTCATGTAGCTTTGGGGCGTGTTTTCAACTATGAACTTCACGGCCTTGTATAGGCAAGTACGGATGGCCTTTTCCATGGGAGTCTTGGCAAAGCCGCTCAAGCCTCCGGACATGCCGCCGCTTCCACCGAAAGCCCCCAGGAATCCGCCCAGGTTGACGTCCTTGGCGACACCTTCAACCCTGGTGGCCGCCAAAACTTCGGAGGTATGTGTATCCACGATCCGGATGTCCATTGCCATGGAGGACTTTTTGAAGGATCCCTTGATGGCACCGAAAAGCGCCGTGGCCTTGCCCAGGTAACCACCACCGATGCCACCGCCGCCGCCCGAGGTGGCCGGCTCCCATCCGGTCACAGCGCCCATTATCAAAAGATCGGCTCCCTTGATACCGCCTTTCTTGATACCGCTCTTGTCCGTATATCCCTGGTTGGAAAGGGCCATTTCCTGTTTCAAGGCATCGAGGTTGACCCTTTCCAGGACCCGGTAGCGCTTGCTCTGGACCATGGCAGTGGTCAACATGTCCCGCAGGGCGGTCGTATAACCGGAATATTCCGAGTGGCTGACGGTAATGGTCTGCCCGCCGAAACCGATTTTGGTGGTACTGCCCGCCTCACCGACCTTCCACTCGAAATTTGCGACCGCAACCTTGGCCTTGGGGCCGTTGTACGGCGGCAAGCCCATCTCTTCGCCGGTATCGACCTTGGCCTCCGGTTTAACCATGCTTTCCATGCATCCGGCCAGAATCAATCCGCATACAAACGTAATGACCAGCATCAAAAGAAAGGATCGACGCATATCAACCTCCTGTTTTGGCTTTTGAAATAATTGCCCAGCCCCTTTCCGGCGGCTGGATGAAATGATGAACATTCAGAAACGTACCGGTCCGGCTGAATATCCTCCTGCGCTTGAAAGCGTATGTCGATTTTCTTCCGCCAAATCTATTTTTCAGAATCAAGTTATGAAATCGCATAAAACCGACTACCTGTCAAGTAGAACTACCTCATAACAGGCTGTTGCAAAAAGGGATACCGATTTTTTCAAAGCGCTCATATTCCGATCCTGACAACCGGGATCGTCTTTTTCAGAATCAACCCGGCGGTCTCCCGAAACTGCCCGGCGTCATCGGTGACGTAGATAACGCATGTATCCCCGTGGCAAAAGTCTCCGGATTGTAATCCCCCCCGCCCGTCTGCCTCCAGAAAGGCTTTTACCCGCAAGGCCAGGGCATGGGCCGAATCGACCAATGTCACCCTCATGCCTATCTTGCGTTGAATTGTTTTCTTCAACAGCGGGTAGTGGGTACAGCCGAGAATCAAGGTGTCGATCTGTTTCACCTTCAAAGGATGGAGGTATTTCTTTACGATCCGGTTGGTTTCCGGCCTGTTGAGCCACCCCTCTTCCACCAACGGCACCAGCAGGGGGCAGGCAGCCGAGAAGACCTTGGCTTGGGGATTTAATTGCAGGATCCTGCGAGGGTAAACTTGGCTTTCGACCGTGGCCCGGGTGCCGATCACCCCGATTCTCAGTTTGCGCGAAACCTTGAGGGCCAGATCAACCCCCGGCCCCACCACTTCGAACACCGGCAGCTTGAAATGTTCCTCCAGCTCTTCGGCCGCATAAGACGACACGGTGTTACAGGCGATTACCAGGATCCGTGCCCCCTTTTTGACCAGGAAAGAAGCCGCCTCAAAGGCATTGGCCTTGATGGTTGCAGCACTCTTGTTGCCATAGGGAGTTCTGGCGGTATCGCCAAGATATACCAACGGCGCTTTCGGGACGATTTCCATCAAGGCCCTGACCACAGTCAGGCCCCCTATGCCGGAATCGAAAATACCTATCATCCTACCTGCTTCTCCCGGTGTAACTTTCCGTCCGCCGGCTTGTTCCAGCTTTCAGTTTTGACTTGTTTTGAATTGGGGCATGAAGTATCAGAAATACTCTACCAAGGAAAGGCAAAGACACCAATGATGGAACAGAAAATATTCGACCTCGGACTGTCGGTGGAGACGGTATCGGTCTATCTCCTATGCTGCGCTATTGCCGACCTGGGCACCCCTGTCACCCTGGAAGCACTCCGCTCGCGCTGGAACGCGGAGCCGGACGCCCTCCTGGAAAGCCTTGCCACCCTTGAAAAAATGGCTATCCTGGTCCGCTCGGCCCAGGATACCTACTCTCTCAACCGGGCAACCCGGTGGAGGGTCGACTGAAAATCCGCCGGTCTGCCAACCACCTTTTCAGCCCCCCTTATCTTCAAGGTAGGCCCGGACCGCCGCCAGGATGATTTCATCGTCAAGATCGGTTTTCATTCCGGGACAACAACTGGCCATGGCCTTCCAGTTGCCAATGTCTGTCAGGACACTTTCGATAAACGGCCATTTCCTGCACATTCGCGGTTTTACCGGGTGAATGCTGCATAAACCATCCCAGAAGATGCAATAACCGCTTTCGGCCTGGCCCAGCATAGGCCTGCCCCCGGACATAACACAATAGCGGGCCTTGAATACTTCCTGGCTGATTCCCAGGTAACGGCTTATGGCCACCGTATCTTCCGGGCAAAGGTATGTTCCGCCGTAGCCCCGGCAACAGTCACCACAGCGCCGGCAATTGAAGATGTCTTCGGGGCGAACCCTAACGGCACTCATGGCGCCCTTCCATGGCCCGTTTCAAAGTCATCTGGTCAATGTATTTTATATCTCCGCCCATGGGGATGCCCGAGGCTATCCGGCTTACCCTGACCGGCTTGTCCGCAAGCCGGCGGGCAATAAAATCCGCCGTGGCTTCACCTTCAACGCTCGTGCTGGTAGCCAGGATTACTTCCCTGACCTGCCCGCTGTCCACCCTGCGCCAGAGCTGTTCGAAACGTAGCTGGTCAGGACCGATACCGTCCATGGGGCAGAGCGCTCCACCCAAAATGTGGTACAACCCGTTGAAACAGCCTGCCTTTTCGATCGACATCATGTCTGCCGGCTGTTCCACGACACACACCAGGCCATCTTCCCTCGCGGGATCCTGGCAGACCTGGCATAGCGGTCCATCGCTGAGGCCGAAACATTGCTGGCAGTGCTGTACACTACGCTTGACCTGCAAAATACTTTCCGCCAGGGCCTGGGCCTGCTCGCCGGGGGCCCTCAGAACGTGCATGGCCAGGCGCTCGGCCGTCTTTTCCCCGATTCCGGGCAACCGGCTCAACTGCCTGATGAGATTTCGGATACTCTTTGGATAATGCTGCATTTAGTACTTCCCCGCCAGGGATTGATGGTATACCGGCCGGTCACAAGCCACCTAGTGCTTTTCTCCAGGTCTGATCCCTAACAGCCTGCTAAATACCGGGGATATTCATACCACCGGTCAGCTTGCCCATGGCCTCTGCCACCATCTGGTGCGATTTTTCCAGGGCGTCATTTACTGCCGCCAGGACAAGGTCCTGAAGCATTTCAATGTCTTCCGGGTCGACTACTTCTTTTTCGAGTTGAATCGAAACTATGCGCTGGCTCCCGTTGGCCACGACCTTGACCATGCCCCCGCCGGCCGAGCTTTCGACGGTCTTTTCCGCAAGCTCGTCCTGCAACTTGAGCATACGGGCCTGGAGTTTCTGGGCCTGTTTCATCATGTTGGCCATGCCTTTCATGGATTGCTTCCTCCCGTATTGTTCTGTTTCACGCGCACATCATAGATTTTGCCATTGAAAACCTCCAGGGCGTCGGCCACAAGCGGATGGCCCAGGGCCTCCTGCTTTGAACGCTGCAAAGCGGCCTTTTGCTTCTTCTTTTGTTCTGCAGATTCGATATCCGCTTCCACCCGCAGGCTGACAACCCTTCCCAAAACTTTGCCGGCCTTACTTTCGATCAGGCCCTTGTGCTTTTCGACGCTTTTGACTGCAAAGCCGTTGCCCTTGACCTTAACAATAAGCCCTTGCCCTTGCAAGGATACCGGTACGCTCTTTTCAAGTAACACTCCAAGGGAAGGCTTCTGCCTGCCAACCATGGAAACAACCCTTTTCCAGGCCCGTTTGAGTACCTGCCGGTCGGCAAAATCATCGACTTGGGGCGCCGTTTGTGACGCCTTGGAATCGGCAGGCCGGCCTTCTTCCTTATCGACTCTAACTGCGCCTGCCATTGCCTTTCCCATCTGATCGATTTTTTCGATCAGGGTCTCGATGGGCAGTATCGGCGGGGTGCGGGACAACCTGACAAGGACCATCTCGAAAGCCAGGCGGGGTTGGGCCGCCAGTTTGACCATGGCCTCGGAGCCAACCAGGCTGTCGAACACCTGTTGCAACCTTGCCTGATCAGCGGCCGAGGCCAACCGTTCAAGCTCTTCGATTTCGTCTTGCGGCAGATCCACCAGGGACCGGGCTTGCCTGCCCAGCCTCAAAACGCTCATATGCCTGAAAGCCGTTGCCAGTTCCAGGTAAAAACGCTGCAGGTCGTCGCCCTTGGCATGCACCTCGGCCAGAAGTCCCAAGGCCCGGGCCACGTCGTTTTGCAAGATCGCACCGGCCATCTCGTACACTTTGCGGATGTCGGTCATTGCCAACATCCTGGTCACCTCGGAGAGGGTATTTTTGTCGCTGGCACTGGCAACCACCTGGTCAAGCAGGCTCAATGCATCCCGCATGCTGCCGTCGGCACACCTGGCAATATCAACCAGGCTCCGGGTTTCGAAATCCACGTTTTCCTGGCGGCATATCCAGGCCATGTGATCCACTATGGCCTGGGTCTCGATCCGCCGCAGGTCGTGGCGTTGGCAACGTGACAGGATGGTTATCGGTATCTTGTGGGGCTCGGTGGTGGCAAACATGAACATAACATGTGCCGGAGGCTCTTCGAGGGTCTTTAGCAGGGCGTTGAAAGCCGCCGTGCTGAGCATGTGGACCTCGTCGATGATATAGATCTTGAAACGGCTGTAGGCCGGCATGTATTTCAGGTTTTCCCGCAGTTCCCGCACCTGGTCGACGCTGTTGTTGGAAGCGCCGTCGATCTCGAAGACATCGGCCG
>JALVRI010000354.1 GCA_027031325.1 Desulfobacteraceae bacterium | reverse complement strand
GCTGGTTGTGGTCTTAAAATATGCCCGAACTGATACCTGTTCTCAAGAGGGATGAAATCGCCCGCAAGGTCGCGGCCATGGCCAAGGCCATATCCAGGGACTATCAGGGACGCCAGTTGGTGCTGATCGGTGTTCTGAAAGGCGCCTTCATATTCCTGTCTGATCTTGCCAGGCATCTTGAACTGGACGATGTCAAAATAGACTTTCTCCGGGCCGCAAGCTATGGTGATGGAACCAGTTCATCTGAAACGATCCACCTCATCAAAGACATCGATACCGATATAAGGGGCAAGGATGTTTTGATAGTTGAAGATATCCTCGACACCGGCTTGACACTGTCTTTTCTGACTGAGCACTTGAAGGCCCATAATCCCAACAGTATCCGGACCTGTGCCTTTATCGACAAGTCCGAACGCAGAAAGGTTGCGGTTGACGCCGATTACGTCGGCCACAAGGTTAAAGAGGGATTCCTGGTCGGTTACGGGCTCGATTACGCAGAGGCCTACAGGAACCTTCCCGACATATATCATTTGAAAATAGATTGAACGAAGGTGCGCCATGATTATTACTTGCCAAAAGTGCAATACCAGTTTCAGGCTGGATGAGAGCCTTCTCAGTCCGGAAGGTTCCAAGGTGCGTTGTTCAAGGTGCAAACACATTTTTACCGCCTATCGGCCGGCGGAAACCGTCGAAGCCGAACCGGCCGAGCCGGCTGCGGAAACCGCTGAGACCGGGGAGAAGCTGCAAGAGGAAGCAAGCGGCATAGACCTTGCCGAACTGGATGCCATTTTTGGCGGCGAGTTGGCAGAAGAGGGTCCCGGAGAAGAACCCGGCGAAGGTGGGGCGGTCGCCGAAGAGGAAGAGGCGGGACGGACAAGCCGATTGGAAGAACTCGATGGTGAGGATCTTGATCTCGATTTCGACATGGATCTGGAACCGGAAGGGGCAGCAATCGAAGAAGATACCGCCCAGATAGACGATCTTGATCTGGATATGGACTTCGACCTCGAGGATGAAGACCTGGCCGATATTAAGGCGGACAACGGAGGCGAGGCGGATGTTGCCCTTGAAGGTGCCGAAGATACCGGCGCCGGCGAAGGGGTTGTGGAAGAGCCGGATCTTGGTGGCGAGCTGGATATAAAAGATGAACTCGAACTTGAACTGGCGGACGTAGATGCCAAGGCAGGCGGGGAAGAAATTGAGGCCTCCGAGCCCGAGCTGTCCCTGGATCTGGAATCAGAAGAAAAAGAGTTGGAACTCGATCTGGAGCCTGATGTCACATCTTCGGATTCAGAAGAACAAGAGTTGGTGCTGGAGCCTGACCTGAAGGAAGAGGATTTATCCCTCGAAATTGAAACGGGTGAAAAAGATGACCTGGAGGCAGCGGAGGCGGAGCTTGATTTTTCAGATCTCCAAAACGTCTTTGAAGACGATACGCAACAGGACCAGCTGAATCTTGAAGTCGATAAAGCCGGGGGACAGGAAGATCAGGAACCGGAACTGGAGCTGGAGCTTGAATCCGACCAGGGTGAAGCGCCATCCGATGAAGACCTGGAAGACCTGGAATTTCAACTGGACTCGGAATTTGACGAAAAAGCCCTGGAGGATGCGGGTAACCAGGAAGGGCAGGAGGCGGAGGAAGAACTCGATCTTACCGATATCGAACAGATGTTGGAGGAGCAGCCGCATGCCGCGGCTGCCGGAGATGAGGGACGGGAAAGCGAAACTGCGCCGGACGATCTGGTAATCCAGGACGAACTCGATCTGGAGGAGCTGGAGCAAGCCATTGAAGAAGCAGACCAGGAAGGTGAAGGTGATAAAGGAGAAGACCAGGAGCTTGAGCTGGATTTTCCTGATCTGGACCGGTTGCCGGATGGCGAGGAGGAACTAAAACTCGATATTTCAGAAATCGAGCAGCCTGTGGAAAACGATGTTTCCAGTTCTTCCATGACCATGGATACAGGAGATATCGAGCTGCAGTTCGAGATTGAAGACGAGCAGCCTGCTGATGAGGAAGAGCGCCCGGTCCCAAAGGATTTGGAAAAGATAACCCAGACCGTCCAGATGGATGAAAAGGAGTCCGCCGATGAAATAGAGCAAGCCGGGCAGGAGCCGGTGACCCCTCCAGCCAAGCCTGCTCGGCGGCCGGCAAAGAAAGGTGTCAGCAAGACCCTGATTTTCCTGTTGGTTATCGTTGTATTGGGCGGCATCGGCTACGGCCTTTACTATGCAGTCACCCAGATGGGCATTCAAATACCCTACCTCAGCGACTATTTGAAACCCCAGCCCCAGGACCCATACGGAACATTGCACCTGTCGACTTTTGACATTACCAGCAAGTTCATGGAAAACCAAAATGACGGCCGTCTCTTTGTGATCACCGGCAAGGTTCGCAACGGGTACGACCATCCGCGCGGCATGATCAGGGTGAGAGGCAATCTTTTTTCCAGCGGCAAAAAGCTGGTTAAAACGGAATACGCTTATTGTGGAGTGATATTGCCGGACTCTGAACTGGTTCAAAAACCTTTTGTTGAGATCAAGCGCCTGCTGAACCAGAGGCCTGCCGGCGACCTGCCGGCAAACTGGTTGCAGCCGGGACAAGCGGCCAAATTCATGGTTGTTTTTTCAAAATTACCGCAAGACCTGGAGGAGTTTACAATAGAACTGGTGGGCTCGTCGCCGGTAGGCAAATAACATGGCCCAAATCGATTTGGGCAGAGGTCTGTTTCGGCTTGACACCCGGACTGTGAGCTGCTAAAGCACCGTCTGTCATAAGGCCGCTTGTGGCCGACCAAACGGCGATGTAGCTCAGCTGGTTAGAGCATGCGGCTCATATCCGCAGTGTCCGGGGTTCAAGTCCCTGCATCGCCACCAAAAAGCAATCCGGCCAGGTCCGGTGAATTTATAAGCCCCGAATCCCGTACAGGATTTCGGGGTTATTCTTTTCCGAGGAAATAGGGGATTACTTGCGGTCCAGTTCGTGAATGATTTCTTGGAGGGATGATTCCTTGGTTATGGCCTTGATGGGGGTGTCGAATTCGACTGCAAATCCCCCTGGTTCGGTGCGTACCACCTTGCCGCTCACCTTTACCATCTGCTCGAAATTGAACAGGGGGAAAGTCAACGTGATCGGCTGGCCGGTGGCGATGGTCCTTTTGGTGCGAATCGAAAGTCCTCCGGCGCTGATATTTTTTATTATATCACGAAACTCGCCCTCTTTTACCCTGTAGGTGGCAATAATGAAAGATGCCCGCCGGAGCTGGCTGCGCCTGTCGCTCATTCTTTTTTGACTCATAAATACCATTACCTCTTGCTCCGGAAATATCTGCCAAAAGAACAATCATCTTCAATTAAAATATAGCATAACCGCTTTGAAAACAAGTCACCGCCGGCCAGCTTGTATTACCTGATACAGGCATCCCGGAATTAAGATCCTGGCCGATGAGAGAGCCGGGGTCGTTTTGCTGCGTTTTGGCCTTGCCAAGCCGAAAACTGGTGTAATATAGTCATGGCATTTGAAAAGGCGACCAGGATTGAGAAAATGGCTATTCCGGACCGCCGCCTATGCGGTCTGCTTCCCGTAGCGAACCTGTGATATTTTATCATGATACCCGGTTTTGAAAAGATCGTCGAAGAGCGTATCAAGGCGGCCCAGCGCAAGGGGGCCTTCAACAACCTCAGGGGGGCCGGCAAACCACTGATCTTTGAGGATGACAGCCACATCCCGGAGGATTTGCGGCTGGCATACAAGATTTTGAAAAATGCCGACTGCCTGCCCCCGGAAATAGAGCTGAAAAAACAGATTCAGCAGACCGAGGATTTGCTGGCAGACATGCAAGACACCCGGCAACGCTACCGGGTAATGAAAAAACTCAACTACTTGATTATGAAGTATAACACTTTGCGTAAAGGTGACTCCCGTTTCGACATTCCCCAGAGGTACATGGGCCCCTTGACTGACAGACTTGCAGCGGAGAAATGAAACCCGCTCATTGAAGCGCGGTTTGAGATGGTCGGAGCATGCTTTTTTCCAGGAAGAAACATAACGAGGGCCTTTTCAAAAGTGTTTTGATGGCTTATTCGATCCTGGGGTTTCATGTTTTACTCCTGGGCGTCATTGTCCTGCTGGTGATTTTTTTCCGGGGCCTCGTGTCTTACATGTTCTGGATTTTCACGGCTGCGGTGGTAGGGATTGCCATTTCAGGCTATTTTTTTTATCGCCGCGCCAAAAAGCGCGGCCGGGACTTGAAGGACGCTCTCAATGATCCTTTGTTCGCCGGCCGCTCGGTGGAGATAAGCCTGTTGGGAGGTTTTGCCTCTGTCAAGCTTGGAAGTGGTTCGTCGCCCGGCAGGGGGTTACCGGGACCGGAAGAAGATATTAAACGCCTGGAAGACGGGAAAACGGGAGCCTTGCGCGAACTTGAAGAATTGGCGCGCCTGCTGGAAGCAAAGATCATTACCGACGAGGAGTTCCGGCACGCCAAGCGGCGGCTGCTGAAACTCGATTAAGGTTGCATTACGGGGGACGAGGATGAAAAAAAAGACCATCGCCCTGCTGGCAGGAGGGGTGTCCTCGGAGCGGGAAGTCTCGCTCAACAGCGGGCGCCAGGTTTACGAGGCCCTTGACAAATCTAAGTACGAAGTTCTTCGTTACGACCCCAAGTACGATTTGGCGCGTCTTGTGGCCGA
>JALVRI010000353.1 GCA_027031325.1 Desulfobacteraceae bacterium | reverse complement strand
AATCAAAATTTCGGATGTAAGTTTTCCAAGCTAAGGGCGACCAATCCGACAAAGGGATCGGTCTTTCGACCGGGAGAAAGGGGCGGTCCGCTAAGGCCGGCAGAAAGGAGTTTTTTCCTGTTTGCAGAAGCGGCCCGCTTTTTGGTACCCTGCATGTGATGTAAAAATTGCGATATCAAAGCGCCGTGATCCTCTGGCGGCCTTACTGGGGCCCGGCAGTCGGTTTTCGGGGAAGTTCGGAACGGCAAAGGTGCCGTCTGTATTTCCAAGCGTTTTCATTGAAAATTCAGGGTACCAAAAGAGATGAATCAAACACGGCGACTGGATCCCGAGTTGTGGGTGGACAAGTACGGTGACGCCCTTTTTTGTTTTGCCAGGACCCGCGTCAAGGACAAGGCCGTAGCCGAGGACCTGGTCCAGGATACGTTTTTAGCGGCGGTTCAGGCCAAAGAGCGGTATAAAGGCGGGTCGTCTGAGAAAACATGGCTGTTCGGTATTTTGAAACACAAGATCATAGACTATTACCGAAAAGAGAAAAATCTGGTGAGTGTAAATGATTATCTGGATCATCCCGGCAGCCTCGATGAGTTTTTCAACACCAAGGGCAAGTGGAAGGTGAGACCATCCCATTGGAGTTTCAACCCCGCAAAGGCGCATGAAAACAAGGAGTTTCTGGACCATTTTTTCCGTTGCTTGTCAGGGTTGCCCCGTCGAACCGCGGATGTGTTCGTTCACCGGGAAATAGACGGGTTGAACACAACTGAAATCTGCGGGCTTTTAGGTATCACTGAGAATAATTGCTGGGTAATACTTTACCGTGCCCGCATGTTGTTGCGCAAGTGCCTGGAAGCGGTTGGATTCAGACGAACGTGAAAAAGGATCTTTCAACATGAGCCACTGGATGTTTCGCTGTCAGGACGTTTCGGAAAAAATTTCCCGGTCAATGGATGCACCATTGCCGCTGGGCCAGAAAATGGCTGTAAGAATACACTTGGTGATGTGTCGCTGCTGTTTGCGCTTTTACCGCCAACTGATGCTGCTCAGGAAATTGAGCCGCCTGGTGGACTCCGATCTTCAACCCGGTGCGACACCTGAAAGACTGTCAGAAAACGCCAGGCAAAGAATCAAGGAAAAGATAAGAACTTTGGCCTGATGTCCATCCACGATATCAAGCTGCTGGAATAAAGTTGAACCCGGATTATACCTTGAACCGGCCAACAAGCGCGTCGATGCGGCCTGCCATTTGTTCCACTTCGGCCACCGCCTCCAGAACCTGACCACTTTGGGAAGACATCTGCGATGATGCCTCGTTGACCTCCTCCAGGGCTTGGGCCACCCGGCCCACGGCTTCCCTGCTCTGGGCCGCTTTTTCGTTTACCTCTTGTACCCCCTGGGATGCCTGGGCCACGTTCCCGGCGATTTCGCCGGTGGCGCCGGACTGTTCCCCGATGGCCGTGGCGATCGAGCCCACTACCTGGCTGACCTGGTCTATGACGTGGGATATGGCCTCGATGTCCTGGACTGTCTGGCCGGTTGTATGCTGGATTCCCTCGATCTTGGCCTTGATTTCGGCCGTGGCCTCGGCCGTCTGGTTGGCAAGTTCCTTGATTTCGTTGGCCACCACGGCAAAGCCCTTGCCCGCCTCTCCGGCCCGGGCGGCTTCGATGGTGGCGTTGAGGGCCAGCAGGTTCACCTGTTCGGATATCTCGGTGATCGTTTCAACTACCTTGCCGATCTGCTGGGCCGCGCCTCCCAGTTTACCAACCCGATCTGATGCCGTGCGCACCTGTTCCACCGCTTGGGCCGAGGTGCGATTGGCCTGTTCGGTATTGCCGGAAATGTCCGCGATGGTTGCCTTCATCTGCTCTGCGGCCGAAGCCACCGTGCTCAGGTTCACCGATGACTGTTCCATGGCTGCGGCAATGGAGGCTATGGTCTGGTTGGCCTGGTTGGCATCCTGGGTGACCTGTTCGCTTTGATCAGACACTTGGTCGGCCCCTTCGGACATCTTGTCGGCCAGTTCTTTGAGCTGAACCGTCGACCGGGCCATGGTACGAACATTGGAAGCCGTATCACGCATGATTCCGTGCAGCTTTTCCATGAAGACGTTGAACCAGTGGGCCAGTTGACCGACCTCGTCGGAAGAATTCACTTCCAGCCGCGACGTCAGGTCGCCCTCGCCTTCGGCAATGTCGCGCAGGCCCTCAACCACCTGGCATATGCGCCGGGCCATGCGCCCCACGAACCAGATGGCAAGGGGCACCACTACTGCCAGGCAGGCCAGAAAGACACCGGCCAGCATCAGCATCATGTGGCGGGTATTGGCTGCTACGGTTGCCGCCGACAGCAGGACCCCCAGCCAACCGGCGACCTTGTTCCCGTTTTTCAAGGCCAGGGCGGCTTGGTAATAGTCCTGCCCTCCAACCGACACTTCCTGGATTATGGCCCGGCTTTGACTTTCGGGTTCGCCCACCGGCAGTTGAAGCCGCTGCTGTCCGTCTACTGCGGCCATCAAAGGTTGGCCCTGGGCGAAATACAAGCCGACCTGCATGCCGGTCAACTTGGCCATATGGTGTGCAAAGTTCTTGTCCAGCTTCAGGCTGGCCATGGCGTTGCCAATGAGAACCGTTTCCGTTTTTTCGGTGCTTTTGTTGTAACGCTTGGCATGAATCGGCAAAACGGCCTGCAGGCACAGGTTGTCACCTATGCGCCCGGCTCCCTGGCCGGCGGCATTGCGGAGCCTGACTTGTATGGCCGCAGACACCTGGAGATCGGCCGGCGCCGTTGACGACCGCTGCCACTTGGCATCTCGCAGGGCCGTACCCGGCTCGACGCGCACGAAATCGTACTCTTCGACCTTGGTATGGTAGGCGTAGCCCGCCAGCAGCCGTCCGTCTTGCATGATCCGGCAATAGGCCAACAGCTTGCCATCAGGCCCGTAGACGAGTGCCTGCCACCAGCCGGCCACACCCACGGATTTCAGCAGTATCTGGACCAATTCCTGGGCCGAGCTGCGGGTAAAGTCGACCTGCCCCCGGCGCGCGAAATCATCTATGAACTCTATTTTTTCCCCCAGCTTTTCACCCCTTACCAGCATCGACAGGTCCTGGGCCTGCTTGGTCGACAAGCGCCTGATGTCGTCGGCTACGATATTTACGGCCGTTTCCAGGCGTTGGTGGGCCGCTTCCTGGTTTTGGCGTTGCACCAGCACCGCCACGACGATTGCAGAACAAACCATGGTAAACATCAACACTCCGACCACGGCCAAAACCAGTTTTTGCTTTAATCGCATGCTTACCTCCCAAGATCTGTATTTTCCGGTCTGCAGGGATGAATTATCATGTCCACCTGATAATTATCGGACGGTGGGATTTGATACTTTAGGGCAGGAGGTTGTTTGGATACTTGCTAAGCCGAGCCGAAGGCTCGGGGGATACGATGTCGTTCGGCCTGGAACTAAAATGGGCTAGGGTTTGACCTGGCCCAGAACTTCGGCCTTACCCAGGACCACCAGGACCTGGCCTTCTTTGAGGGGTATGTCGGCCCGGGGGATGAAGCGAAAACGGCGCCGGCCGCCGTCGGCCTTGATGGCGATCACCTGGATGCCGTACTTGTTGGTAAGATCCAGGTCCTTGAGTGTCTTGCCGGCCCAGTTCTTGACGGTCAGCTCTTTCAGGGCCATGGAGCGGTCAAAGGGCAGGTATTCGATGAAACCGGGAACGGCCAGGCGATGGGCAAACTCCTTGGCGGCCATGTGTTCAGGAATAATCACCCGGTCTACCCCGATTTTGAGCAGCAACTTGCGGTGATCGTCGTTGATGGCCTTAACCCAGACCGAGGGAACGCCCATTTCCTTGAGGTACATGGAAATCATGGCACTGGCGGCTATTGACTCGCCCACGCTGATCAGGACGTGGGTCATGTCGGCAAAGCCGATCTGTTCCAGGGCCTGTTTTTCGATGGCATCGGCCTGGTAGACCTGGGTAAAGACGTTCTGGGCCATCTTGACCCGGTCCATGTCGGTATCCACTCCCACCACGTCGTGACCCAGGTCCACCAGGGCCTTTCCGAAGCGAAAACCGAATTTGCCCAGACCGATTATCCCGATTTGAAGTTTGCCAGCCATGTTACGGACTCCTTCTGAAGGTGGTTCAACCGATGAGCAGACTCTCCTCGGCCAGGTTGAAGTACCGCTCGCGCTTGAAGCTTTGCAAAGCCGAAAAGAACAGGATCGGCCCCAGCCGTCCGACGAACATGATAAGGGCCAAGGTGAGTTTGCCGGCGGCAGAGAGACCGGCGGTGATCCCGGTGCTCAGCCCCACCGTTCCAAAAGCTGACACCACCTCGAAAAATATCTCCAGGAACATCCCCCTTGCCCTGGGATGGGGCACGTCCCCGCCCTCGGTCATATTCAACAGCATGGTACCTGCCATGATGATCAGGGCCGCGGTGGCGGTCAGGACGATGGCCTTGTTGATCGTCTTGCGGTCCAGGGCGAAGCGGCCGATGATCGCCTGGTGACTTGCCTGCGCCTGGGCCCAGATGAAGGCCGCCACGGCCCTGAAGGTGGTCACCTTGATTCCGCCGGCACAGGAGCCGGGAGCGGCTCCGATGAACATCAGCATTATCATGATCATCAGGGAGACGTTGGTCATTTTGCCGATGTCCAGAGTGTTGAAACCTGCCGTGCGGCAGGTCAC
>JALVRI010000352.1 GCA_027031325.1 Desulfobacteraceae bacterium | reverse complement strand
TCCGCCAACCGCTTGAGGTTAAATGGTTTCTGAATGAATCCCAAGCAACCGGACTCCATGAGCAATTCAACCTTACCGGCCGCATCATATCCACTTGCCAGCAACACCTTGACACGCTGATTCATCCGCCGTAAACGCTTAAAAATCGTGGCTCCGTCAGAGTCTGGCATGATGAGGTCCAAAATAATCAGGTCTATTTCGACTTGATGCTTTTCATAAACATCCAGGGCGGCCTGCCCACAATTGGCGGTATAGATTCTATATCCCAGTCCTTTCAACATAAGTCGTCCAACCTCGAGAACGTAATCCTCATCGTCGACCAGCAGGATGGTTTCCTTGCCGGATTTCACTGTCAGCGGTTCGGGGTGGGTTTCCCGGGGCTTTTCGGCGCAAGCGGGCAGGTAAATCCTGAAAGTCGATCCATTACCAAGCTCACTTTCCACTTCAATCAAACCCCTGTGATTTTTTACAATTCCAAAAACAGAAGCCAGGCCCAATCCCGTTCCCCGTCCAGGCGGCTGGGTCGTAAAAAATGGTTCAAAAATTCTCTGCTTGGTTTCATCATCCATTCCGCGGCCGTTGTCGGCCACCGTAATTTCAACGTATTTGCCGGCCTTCAAACCGTAAGGCTGTACTTTTTGCAAATCCAGACGGACATTATCCGTTTTGAGGTAGATATCCCCCGACGATTCCATAGCCTGCCAGGCATTGAGAAAGAGATTGAGCATAACCTGCTCTATCTGGCCCCGGTCTATTTCCACTGACCAAATGGCTTTCTTGTAATTGACATGTATTTTCAAATTCTTGTATGTCCGCTCGAACAACCGGGTACACTTGTTGACAACTTCGTTGATGTTTTGGGGACTTAGACTGTATTTTCCTCCCCTGGCAAATCCCAGCAATTGTTTGGTGAGATTGGCCCCATTGGCAATACATTCTTCAATTGTCTTGAGTTTGTCCCAGTGGGGATGATCCTGATCCATATCAAGCTGGATCAGGCAAATGTTGCCCTGAATTCCCATTAATAAATTATTGAAATCATGTGCTATTCCACCAGCCAAGGTGCCTATCGACTCCATGCGCTGGGCATCTTGAAAACGGGATTCGAGTTCTTTCCGGCGAGTTATATCGCGCACAAAGTTCAGGGTACCCGGTCCACCCTGCCATTGAATGTTTACCGTATTTAGCTCCACCCAAATCACTCTTCCATCCGGACCAACCAGGCGCAAAGTCAATGGTTCCGGAAAGCGGTCCTTGCCGTCCAAACGTCGCCTAATAGTTTGCTGCCTACCCTTTAGATCTTCTGGATGAATACATTCAATAAGTCCTTGCGGGCTGTTTCCTAGATTTAAAGCGGCGGCCATCTTGATGGCCTTCCTGTTGGCGAACATAACCTTTCCGGCCTGATGGATGAAAATTCCTTCGTTGGCGTGCTCGACAAGGAGGCGGTATTTTTCTTCTGAAGACTTCAAGGCCGCTTCAGCCCTTCGTCCTTCGGTAATGTCACGCAGGTGTTCGACTATCTGGACGAGATTGCCCTCGTTATCGAAAATTGGGTACGCCCGGACATCCATCCAGATACCTTTGGCATCGATGTACTTTTCCAGCTGAACGGCCCCGCCTTGCTCGATGCTCAACCCGGCGACACAAACATCACATGGAGCATCGAGACCGAACAATTGAAAACACCGCTTTCCGATGACTTCAGCCGGTTCTTTATCCATAAACCGATATCCAGCCTGATTATAGCGAATAATCCTTCGATACGGATCAAGCAGCCCAATAATGTCCGGAATGGCGTCAAAAATCGTTTCGAACAGAACCGAAACTTCCTGGAGATGCTTTTTTTCCCGCGCCCATTGCTTTTCGGCCAGGCGGTATTTTTCTAGCTGCCGGCGTAGAAAAGCATTTTCTGCCTTCAGGCCGGCATCAAAGCGAAAATAATCTTGTTTACCTTGGCTGCAATTACCATTTTCCGCCCCCCCAGGTGGATCTTCAATGGTACCACACCTACTGCCCTGAAAGTCATCATTCATCCTGAACAAACTGCACCTTTCATCCAAAAGACCAATACGGCCTTAAATCTTTCAAGAAAGTTCAGAGTCACTTTAAAAGTTCTCTGCCGTTTACCTTTAGCCATACCCGAAATTGATATGAAAAAAAAGTTATATTTAATGTATTAATTTCTTTTTTCACCCATCAATTATCCAATAATTTTCACAATCGACAAATTATCGGTTCTGTGGATAAAAAAAATCGAACAATTCCATTAGCACTTGTATTTACAGGATTTTTCTTAACTATTGGACTCGTATTGGATAATTTGTGATCCAGCTTGCACGGCCTTTGCAGGTATGCTGATGCAGGCTGAATTCTCGACACTTCGATACTATTGAGGACAGCCAGGAGGATAGCGCAATTTGCAATCAGGTACTGCTTTAGAATTCTTTACTGTTAACGTGAGGTCTTGTTCATGGCGCTAAACGTCGGTTTCGTTTCGACTCGCTTCAAGGGTATTGACGGTGTAAGTCTGGAAGCCAGCAAATGGGCCCAAGTGCTGGAAGAAAACGGTTTTAAATGCTTTTGGTTTGCCGGAGAATTGGATCGAAGCGCGGATTCAAGTTTCCTGGTGCCTGAAGCCCACTTTCTGGCGCCCGAAAACCAGGCAATCAATGTTGCCGTAAATGGTAGCAGCAAGCGTAGCACAAATGTAACCAGCCTGATTCACAGGCAAAGGGAGAATCTCAAGAAAAAGCTACACACATTTTTGGAAAAGTTTGGCATCGATCTTATAATTGCCGAAAATTCGCTTTGCCTGCCCATGCATATTCCATTGGGACTGGCGCTTACTGAAACGATTGCCGAAACACAAGTTCCCACCATCGCACATCATCACGATTTTTACTGGGAACGGACCCGTTATTGCGTAAACGCGGTTTCGGATTACATCCGGATGGCGTTTCCACCTGCCCTTCCGCAGATAAATCATGTTGTCATCAACAGCGAAGCAAAGGAACAGCTGGCACTTAGAACCGGAATCACCGCTACCGTCATACCGAATGTACTGGATTTTGAAAATCCACCGCTAGAAGACCTGTCAAAACAGATTCAACTGCGTCAACAGCTAGGCATCAGCCCCGAAGACCTGGTGGTCCTACAACCCACCAGGATAGTACAACGCAAAGGGATCGAACACGCCATAGACCTGGTCGCCAGCCTTGGCAAACCGGAATGCAAGTTGGTGATTTCACATGAATCTGGCGATGAGGGTCACGATTATATGCGTTACCTGGAGCAATACGCCGAAACTTGTGGCGTACATCTTATAATGATTCCTTTCGGGATATCGGATCCGTGGGGGACATCCAAAGAAAAACAAAATCGATTCAACCTACTGGATATTTACCCAATTGCCGATTTTGTCACTTATCCAAGTCGCTACGAAGGTTTCGGCAACGGCCTGCTTGAAGCTATTTATTTCAAAAAGCCGATTTTGGTCAATCGCTATGCAACTTTTGTCCGGGACATAGCTCCGCTCGGCTTCCAATTTATAGAAATGGAGGATTATCTAGACCCGACCTCCATCCGTCGTACCCGCGACTTGCTTGATTACCCTGAACTGCGTCAAATCATCGTCAATTACAATTTTGCCAAGGCCGCCAAATATTTTTCTTACAAAATTCTGCGCCAACGACTCGGACAGATAATGGCCAACATAGATTTGCCTTGGAGGAACCAATCCTTTGAAAGCGAGCCTGCCGATAGCAAGCTGGTGTTTCTGCGCAACAGCTTCGTGGACCCTGGATCACGGCCCGTGAAAAACAAAAGGTTTGCTTAGCCGCTGGCCATGCAGAACCTTTGCAACGCCTTATTCATATATTTGTTTTCGCCCATGCCTTCAGCGGCAAGGTGAAGGCCAATCCGTGATAATTCCTCAACATTTGAAGTGCGTAATACGGGTTCATTTCCGTTTCCGGATAAGAAAACAGCCTCTCAAGTCGCCTAAAGTCCCCCCTCCAGCAGACGATATATAGATTACCATGACAACGTTACAAAGTTTCACAGCCCAACTTGCAAGGCTATATTTGACTATTCTTTCTGCTGGATACAACCATGGCTGACAAAAACGGGAAAAATAATCCCAATCCTAAGAAAAACGATGAACAGGATCTAAGTCCGGAAGAGATGGAGGTCCTTGACAAAATAATGGCCGAAATCGAGCCCGGTGACGACAAACAAGACGAAGACAAGCAGGAAAACGACAATCAAGACGAACAGGAACTGACCGAGGATCAACAGGCGGCCCTCGAAAAAATAATGGCCGAAATCGAGCCCGGTGACGACAAACAAGACGAAGACAAGCAGGAAAACGACAACCAAGACGAACAGGAACTGACCGAGGATCAACAGGCGGCCCCCGAAAACACCTCCGAGGTCGAGGAAAGCCTTTCCGGCACGGCCGAGATGGAAACAGAGGGCCGGGAAATCGAGGAAGACTCAACAGGGGGTAACGGTTCTACTGAAACCACGACCGGGCGGGAAAATTACAATGAGACTGTTTCTGACGAATCCGAAGCAGGTGAAAAAAGCAAGTCAGAAGACGAAGATCTGGAGAGCGAACTTTCAAAACTTGTCGGCCAGGCAGATTCAATGGCAGACGATGAAGAAAATACTGCCGAAATCCCTGAAACGCCAGAAGATATCCCTGTCGCCGATGTTACCAACGATCTTGATAATGATGTCACCCCAAATACCTCTGCCGGCGACCATAACTCAGCGTCGCTTGATTCAACAAATACCGAACAGATCGCAGGCCATGAAGAGGAATCGAAAGACAGCACCGGTAAAGACGACAATCTTCCAGACAAAGATAAAGAAGAACCCTTTAGCGACGATAAGGATAAGGTTTCTTTCGATCCGGTATACCTCAACGAGGTAACACCTGAGACTGGGAAGAAATCCAAAGTCAAAAAAACTTTTTCAAGACGACATTTATCTATTATCTTCTCTTTTCTTCTGATTGTAGCCTCTCTATCGGCTGGATTGTACCTCTGGATGAACCGCAAACACCAAGCCGACGGCAAACAGGCTCCCGTAAGCCAGACAAAACAATATTCCGCGTCACAAACTGAAAGCGTTGAAGTGCCAGACAGGGATGCCACCATCCAGGATTCTGTTTCCGAGCAGGGCGACTCGAGCATCAAGGTGTCGCCGGAGGGCGCAACAGTAAAACCGGGGGCCGCAGTACATGAAGCGGGGCCTCCCGAACCTGAAAAAGCCCCCACTGAGGACACTGCTTACCGCCTGAATGAATGGGTGGAAAACCTGACTATCCTGCGCCGGGAAATCGCATCCAAAAAGGATGAAATCATCAAGCTCAAAAAATATTACAAAAACCGGATCACGGAAAAAGAAAAAGAGATAGCACCCATTATAGTCCAAAAAAAATTCCGTTCATTTTCCAAGGCGATTCGCAATACCCGTCTAGAGCTTGCCTTGAGAGCCATACAGCGCCGCTATGCATATATTGCCAAACTCGACTCACCCCTGCAGCGCCTGGAGGCCGCGGATGAAGAAATACTTTATTATCAGCGTCTGGCCCAAATTTACCAATTGATGGCAGGTGTTCTTTCGGCCCTGCCGATCGAAAAACTGGACAAGGAACTTGAAACCGTCTTTTCAAAAAACAACGAGGCAATCAAACTGCTTGGCCTCAACAAGGAGGACATTTCCCTGCCACCGCTTGAAACCGTCTGGAAACGTGTTTACACGGATATTTCCCGCAGCAGATCCATGATTCCAGCGGTCAAAGCCGATCCGTTCAACCGTAAGATATGGAAGCAAATCTGCAATGGTGATTTCAGCCGAATGCACCAGTTGACCATCCTCAGCCCCGAAGCGGCCAAGTGCCTCCTCAACTGGCAAGGAAAAGATCTATACCTAAACGACCTCAAAGAGCTTTCACCGGAGGTGGCCAGGATATTGTCCCAATGGCCTGGAGAATGGCTTAGTTTAAACGGAATATCCAGGCTGACACCGGAGGCCGCCCGTTACCTGGCACTCTGGCCCGGCAAGCGACTATCCCTAAATGGTCTGACCGAATTGCCATCGGATGTTACGTCCGAGCTGTCTAAATGGCGGGGAGAACAGCTTGAAATGATAGGTCTGAAAAATATCGGCCGCTGGGACAATTACGCCACCAAGCTGTTTCTATCCGAAAAGTTGCGTCGCAAGCTGGAATCCGCCCAATGATCGACCAGGAAGGCATTCAGATGTCAAAACTAATCCAAAAACCAGATGGAAAAAAATTAAGGCGTGACAATTCGCGGCGCAGGTCCGCCGCAATCAATGGGTGCAGTCGCCCGGCTCATTTCCAGCGCGCCAGATACCACGCAAGAAACTTTTGGCTCCTTTTACTGGGGTTTATTTTTACCTGGGCAGTTGTATTGGGGCGATCGCCCCTTATGGCCAATTCCAAAATAGACCTTTTGCAACAAAAAATTGCCGACCTCCAGCTGCTTGACAACGAGCTGGAACACCAGATATCCCTGGCATCGGAATTAAAATCAAAACTGGTTGAACGGAGCCGGACAATAGAACAGGAGCTTCTAGACCTTAACCGCCTTTTGAAGTTGCGCTCGTTCCAAGAAGTACTTCAGAAACCACGTTTCAGTTACGATTTGAAATTGCTAAAAATACTTTATGCGTATATCGATGCTCTGGAGAAAAAGATAGACTTCTACCAAGTCGGCCGCGATAAAGTGGCTTTTCTTCTCCAACTGGCGGAAGATGATGTTCGCATGCTGGCTACCCTCAATGACTTGAGGATCGACGCCCTTACGACCCAGATTTCCCTCATAATCAACAAGTATCTATCAGAAGCACACGCAATCGTAATTGCCCCGGATGATCTCCAGCCTTATTCCGCCCGGGCAATATGGGAAAAAATCAACCCCAAGAGGGTCACCGGCTAACCCCGCTCCCTGCCTCCGGTCCTGTTCAGGAAAGCAAAGCGTCCCCCCAACCCGATCCGGCCGGGTAGGCCTGGCGTTGTCGCCTCCTGTCCCTAAGGATACTATATTGGGGCAGGAACGAATCAGTCGATAACCGGCATAATGGCCCACTTGATGGTCGCCTCTTGCGAACCGGGATAGCGA
This sequence comes from Desulfobacteraceae bacterium, assembly GCA_027031325.1. Taxonomy (GTDB): domain Bacteria; phylum Desulfobacterota; class Desulfobacteria; order Desulfobacterales; family Desulfosarcinaceae; genus JALVQM01. The sequence goes on along the minus strand of JALVRI010000352.1, from coordinate 6,545 downwards.
TCCAAACATAGTATTCCACCGTTTTGCAGCCTGAACACAGGTGGACCCGTTGTTCCGAAAACAATATACGTCACCAGCTTTTCCAAAAAAGGCAGGTGGCCTACGATCATTATATTTGAATCAAGATCTACCCTTGCAGCGAAAGCCGCCACGTCATCCAGTGGCCCAAGGCCGGACACTTCTTCCAGGGACGCGGAAGGTTCCATGATTTCCGAAATAAGCTCCGCCGTCTGAAGCGCCCTCTGCTTGCCGCTGTGCCAAATTTTGGAAGGTTTGATCCCGTAGCCTGAAACCACCCTTGCTATCTGCCGCACGATCCGGCGTCCCTCCGAACTCAGTCCCTTTTGGGGATCCCTTTCTTTTGGCAAATTTAGTCCGTGTTGCACTATGTACAAGGCCATGCTATCTCCCCTTTCCTGTGAGGTTATTGTTGCTTGTTCTTGAAGCCGGCACCGGCACGCGGAACACAGGAGCCGGGGCCGCTTCAACTCCAGGTATGCTGCAGCCGCCTCCAACCGGCCCTGCTCCAACGATAACCTTGAAAGGCCTTTTCCAAAACCATCAAAGAAAAATCAAGAGGAAGCCGGAATCATGGATGCATTCAATCCACCGCCATACTTGGCCCACCCTGTTGTTCAGACAATGGCAGGTTCGTTGCGTTTGAGGGCCAGGGGGCTGACTTCACTGGAAAGATCTACTCGTTTGAAGATAATCGAGACCGGTCAAGGCGTCAAGCTTCAAGCGGCCATTTCCGGATCCAGGACAGGTAAAGGACCGGGAGCTATTTTGCTGCATGGATGGGAAGGATCGTTCAATTCGGCTTATGTTGTCACCACGGCACGTTTTCTTTTTGAAAACGGCTGGCAGGTTGCCAGGATAAACTTTCGGGATCATGGCGACACCCACCATTTAAACCAGGGCCTGTTCTATGCCTCGCGCCTGGAAGAAGTGTACGACTCCATTGTTTACCTTTGCAGCAAATGGCATGATAGCCCCATAATCCTGTGCGGGTTTTCGCTGGGAGGAAACTTTGCCCTCAGAACGGCCTTGGCCATGTGCCGCGGGCAGGCTCCTATCCCCAATCTGGCCCACGTTTTGGCCATAAGCCCGGTCATAGATCCTGCCAAGACCACTATCGCCGTTGATCAAACCAAGCTGATAAGAGGCTATTTCCTTCGCAAGTGGCGAAAATCATTAAAGAAGAAACAGCAGGCCCATCCCGGGCGCTACGATTTCGATCAAATCCTCAAAATGCGGCGGATTGAAGAGATCACTTCCGCCCTTCTTAAGCGCTATAGCCCCTTCAAGGATACCAGGGACTATTTTGAAACCTATACCCTGACCGGCTCACGCCTGGCGCCGCTTCGAACTCCAACCACTATCGTCTCCGCCGCCGACGACCCCATAATCCCGGTCGGGGATATTTCAGGTCTCAAGACGGGCCCTGCGGTCAGGAAAATAGTTCTGCGTCACGGCGGGCATAACGGATTTTTGCCGGGATTAAAAGCAGATGCCTGGTATTTCCAGTACCTGAAACGATTGGGCAGGGATTTACAATGAAAGACCGGGGGCCACCACCGCCGACCGTGATGGCCCCACCTGATCAATTATTTTCGAGCTTGTAACCGGAGGGAACCTTGAAAAGAGACCTGGGAAGATGTTTTTTCTTTTCGATCTTTTTCAGAGTGCTTACCATCTCACCGCCCATGACTCGGGTTACGGTTCTGACCGGGAAGCCGTCGATCTTTTTCATTATTCCGGCAATATCCATTTCTTTCATCATCGGATTGGACCCGTAAACCTTTTCAGCCTTGGCAGCGATCTTTTGCATTTCCGAAAAGCCCTTGATCTTCTTGGTAACCCAGTACTCATTTTCAGACATCATGAAATTCACCAGGACCTTACGGCACTTGTAACCGGATATGATCTTGGTTTCATTGGTGGGAGTAACCTTTATCTGTTTCATCATATTCTTCATCATCCCCATGAAAGCCTGGGCTTGGGGATCATTGGGCATCTCCTGGCCACCGCCCATTTTGGTAAGATCGATTTTTTGATAGGTCTTGCGGGAAGTATCGAGGATATAGGTAACCTTTTTGTCGAAATCTGTGATGCTTACATTGTTGCCAATCTCTGTCCTTGAAGCATGGGAGGTTACCCAATGCTTGGTTATCATTTTGCCTTGGCCCTGGCCGGGAATGCCGCTGCTGACCTGCTCCGACTCCCAGTAAAGGTCGGCAAATGCCATTGGGGCAATCAAAGCTAAATTCAACAAAACCATAAAACTGACCAGGATAGACTTTTTCAAAAACTGCATTTGCTGCTCCTTGTTAAAATTTGGTTGAAACATCCTCAATTCACGAATGAAATATTCACTCCGGTCTTAGCCGGCGCTTCCAGCACCCTGACCGGCCTGAAAACCATCGGCTGAAAAAGTAACGTACGGCAAAGCCCCATGCCAAGTCAATAGTGAAGCATGCGGCCTTGCGTCCAAAGGCCAGAAAAAATCTATTTTTTTATTTTTGGATGTAACCTCTTGCAATTGACTGACTCTACAAGTTCAAACGCCATAACCACTCCATTCTCAACCTCCTGTCTTGCACACCGGGCCCCAAAGGCCCGGTGTGTTCCTTTTGGGCCTTGGTAGGCCATTAAAGCGGTTTGCAATTCCGATGATTTTGATATAGATTAACCCGCAAATTAACCGTGATCGGAACGGGCTATGTCTCAAAAAAACCAGATCAAAGGTTACGTAAAAACCGAAAGCTTGCTACTTGCGGTAAGCTTGGCCCTGGTTCTGGGTTTTGTTGCCGGAGTCGCTTTCACGGTTTACCGTTCGACAAACACCGCCATGCCGCATCAGTCCAATCAGGATTCGGCAGGGCACATCGATCCGGAAAAGGCGGCCGAAATAAAGAACCTGCAAGCCCAGGTGGACCGTTTTCCCGCTGATGCCCAGGCCTGGACCCGCCTGGCCCATTTGTATTTCGATACCGATCAAAAGCAAAAAGCCATAAAGGCCTATGAAAAATCCTTGTCCCTGGCACCCGACAGGCCCGATATCTGGGTCGACTTGGGGGTGATGTACCGCAGGCAGGGCAAGCCGGACAAGGCCGTGGAATGCTTCGACAAGGCCCTCAAGATCGATCCCGCTCACAAGATTGCGCTCTACAATAAGGGTGTCGTTCTCATGCACGATCTTAGCGACTCCCGGGGTGCCATCCGGTCATGGAAAAAGCTGGTCGCAATAGATCCCGAGGCGGTCACCCCGAGCGGTATGAAAATCAGAGCAATGTTGAAAGAGCTGGAAAAAAGGCAAAATTAATCCACGGCCTTACCCTGGTTCCAACCTGCCAGGCTGTAAACTAAAATCAGGGTAGCCAGGGCCGTCCCGGTCCCTGAAACGATTCCCACGGCCCAAATGCCGCCTTCCTGCCAAACCAGGCCTCCGCTGGCGGCACCAGCCACCCTCCCCAGACCGGCGGCAGCGTAAAAAGAGGCCATCATGGTTGCCCTGGCTGCAGGTAAAAGTTCGGTCGCAAGGCAGATACCGGCCACCATGGTAAATTCAAAGGCCAGGAAAAGGATAAACAAACCTACCAAAGCACCCTTGGCTCCTGTGCCGTAAACTGGCAGGACAAAATAGGCGACGATTGTGACAACACAGCCGAGGATTACCGATCTTTTGAGACCGAACCTGTCGCCTATGAAGACGGTAAAACTTTCGGCCAACATTTCAGCCAGACCGATCAGTCCCGTGCTAAGGCCCAGGGCCACCACGCCCATACCGAACGAACTTTCCAGCCAAGCCCCATAGACCACAAACAGATTGTCATTTGCCAAGCTCAAAAGAAAGGCCCACAACATGGTTCCAAGCACGACCCTCTTCTGTTCCACTGCCAGCAGGCCCCGAACGAAATCACCCATGCTGCCACGGCCCTGGTGGGGGACATCTTTTTCAAACACAGCTCCCAGTCCCACTCCTGCGACCATGCTCAGTCCGGCAATGATCATGAAAGGTGCCTGCCAACCCCAGCTATCCATGGCCAAGGCTGCCAGTGGAATGCCAACCAGGGTGCTGCCGGACCACGCAAATTCCAGGCTACCGATGGCAGCCCCACGATTTGCGAAATCAACCTGCCTTCCCAGGTAAGCCTGGACTGCCGGATCATAGATGGTTTTGGCAAACCCAGCCAACACCAAGGCCGCCATCAGCCCCCGGTAAGAACCGGCCAGGCCGACCCATCCCATGCCAAGACAAAGCAGTCCCATCCCGGCAAGCATGACCCTGCGATAACCGACCCGGTCTATCAGGGGGCCGGCCCCAATACCCATCACGGCGGTCATTTGGTTGATGGCTATCAGCGAAGTTACCGCTGTAAGCGGAACCCCCAGTCGGCGGCTGAATAAGGAAGCAAAGGGATAGACAAAACGGCGGGAGGTATTGAGAAGCAAGCGAGCCACGGTGGCAATAACCACTTTGGGCCAAAGGTTCTGTGAGGCACCTGGTTCCCTTTCGACTTTTGCGCTTGAGTGTCCAATTTCAGACATTTGAAATGCATAATCCGGGTTTAACCCGGATTTTGCAGCTCGCGAGTTTGCCGAAGATGCGAGGCGGAGGGCAGGCAGACGTACTCTCGTACTTCAACTGCCCTCCAACAAAGCAGATTCGGTAAAATCGCGAGCCCCTTGCGGCTTCAAATGCCTGAAAACTTTCACCGATTGAACTTCCCCTTTTGGGCGAAGGCACGGGCAGGGACAAATACATGCTAACTACTTAACAATTCAATGAAATTGCTTCTTTCAGGCATTTGAAGTGCAAAATCCGGGTTTAATTGTCTGAGAAATGTACGTTCAGCATTTGCTGGAGTTCTTGCTGCGAAAAACTGTAAGCAGCGTTGCAAAAATGGCACCTCACAACAACCGGGAAAGGACCATTTTTTGCCATATCCATCAGTTCGTCCGCCCCCACCATGGCCAGCATCACGCGCACCTTGTCCTTGCTACAATGGCAAGCAAAACTGATTTGACGTTTTGAAATTATCTTGGGCCCCAGACTTTGAAAAGTCTCGACGACTATTTGTTCCGAATCCCGGCTTTCGGCTACCGTCTGTCCCGGCGAAGGCATCTCGACCACCATCTTTTCAAGCTCTTCGACAACCTCCCGGGAGGCGCCCGGCATGGCTTGAAGCAATAGTCCGCCAGCGCCTTCCACCTCTGCCCGGGGATCGAACTTCACACTCAAATTGAAGGCCGTCGGAATCTGCTCGGAGGTCAGAAAATAGTATGCAAGGTCCTTGGCCAAACTACCGTATGCCATCATCACCCGGCCCTGATAAGGGTGGCGTGCCCCTTCAATCTGTTTTGTAACCGTGAGAAACCCGGCCCCGAAAAATTGGCGCAGGTCGAAACTTTCCAGGGGCTTTTCCACCGGTATGGGAACATTTTTCAGATATCCCCTGGTCCGTCCCAAGGCATCGGCTTCCGCCACCAGTCCCTTGACCGGCCCTGAGCACTCCACCCGGATGCTGAGACGATCCTGACCTTTCAACCCGGTGGACATCAATCCCGCGGCCATCAAAGCATGACCCAGAACAAGGGTTTCCAGGATTCCAAGGCCATGGCTTTCACGCATCTTTCTGACCATGGCGGTACCGCTCAGAAAAGCACCCCTTATGGTGCCTTCTGCCAGCATGAAACTCACCAGTCTGTCCGGGCACCGTCCCGGACCGGGAGCCGACCTTTTATCCGGCTTTCCATCCTCTCCAGGTGTTTTCATCTTTTTGCAATCCTCTAAAGCCTGGTCCACCCTTGCCAACAGGCAATCGGAGCCCCGGCCGGCCTCAACCCATCGTAAAAAACCTTTTCTTATCTTGAGGGCAACGCCAGGTGGCCGCGCCTGTTCTTGGCCCAGGCTTCTTCTGTGTGCCCCTCGTCAACCGGCCTCTCTTCTCCGTAGCTAATTGTGGACAGGCGTGCAGAATCAATGCCTTGCCCGATCAAAAAGCTCTTGATCGCTCCGGCCCGCTTTTCACCCAGTGCCAGGTTGTGCTCATTGCTGCCCCGCTCATCGCAATGCCCTTCAATAATCACTTTAACCTCCGGGTGTCGTTGGAGCCAGTCGGCCTTGTGTTTCAATTCCGCCACGGCCGGGGGTTTCAACTCGGCGCTGTCGTAATCAAAGTATACGTCTTCGTAGAAAATGCGGACCACTTCCAGATTGTCCAGGTAAGCCTGCGTATCGCGGGTCAGGCTTGCCTGGTCTATCACCAAGGAAGGAGCAGCCGGGCGGGCCGCTTCCTCGGACTGGGGCTGATCTTGCTCTGGCGCCATGGGAGCCGTCTGCGAAGATTGCGAAGCACAACCTGCAAACAAAACCAACACCGATAACACCGCCATAACGGCAAATACAATCGGCCTGGACTTCATCCCACACCTCCTTTGTCTTGGTTTTAGCCTTTCAAAACATCTTTTTGCAATATTCCCAGGTTGGTTTTGGCTGTCTCCAAATGTCTGCTGAACTCCGGGCCTGAACATTTTTCCAA
>JALVRI010000351.1 GCA_027031325.1 Desulfobacteraceae bacterium | reverse complement strand
CATCCGGCGGCCGGCTCGGCCCTGTTGAAAGACACCAACCCGGCTGCCATTGAAGAGATGATCCTGGAGCTGATCCGGGGAAACCAGCAGGCCTCGGTCCGTATCAGCGACCTGATGTCCTTTCCGGTACTTTCGGTTACCCCCGAAACCACCATGGCCCAGGCGGCCCGGATTTTACGGGACAAGGGTTGTACCGGATTGCCGGTTGTCGAAAACGGCAAGCTCGTCGGGGTGATTTCGCGCAGGGATTTCAGGAAGCTGAAAAAGCCGATCACCCAGTTGCGACGCCCGGTCAAGTCTTTCATGAGCCGCAAGGTATTTACGGTGGAATCCGATAAAAGTCCCCTCCAGGCGGCCCGGATAATGGTCAAACACGATATCGGGCGCCTGCCGGTGGTCGAAAATGGCAAAATGATAGGTATAATTACCAGGTCGGATTACATGCGCTATTTTTACGACCTGCTGCCCGATTAAGCCACGCCTGTTTTTTTCAAGGCAGGCGAGCAATATCCGTGGACAATTTGTCCGGGCTATGTTAACGGGATATTTCTCATAACCGGTACTGCTGCCAGGCCGCAGGTGATTGGAAAGGGGTATTGCGTGCAAGCAGATCTTGAGAAAAAATTACAGGCCGAGATACTCGGCCGGGAGCCGGGAAATTCTATCCTGACCTGTATCCAGTGCGGCACCTGTAGCGGGTCATGCCCCCTGGCCGATGCCATGGACGCCGGTCCGCGCGCACTGTTTGCCCTTATCCGTGACGGGCAGGTGGAACAGGCCCTGAGGTCAAATACAAGCTGGTACTGCGTTTCATGTTACCAGTGCATGGTCCAGTGCCCCCAACAGATTCCCATTACCGATATCATGTACCTTCTGAAACAGTTGAGCCTGGAGCAAGGCCTTGTGCCCAGGGACAACAAGATGCCGGATCTCTATGCGGCCTTCGAGCGCCAGGTAAATCTTTTCGGCAAGGTTTCAGAAGCCTTGCTCATGGCAGATTACGGCATCAAGCACCCCTTGGACGTCATGGCCAACGCGGCAGCCGCGGTCAAGCTCCTGGCAAAGGGCCGACTGCATCTGGTGCCCCGCAAAATCGAGGCGCCCCGGCGTCTGCAGGCGATGATCGATGCTGCCGGGCAAAAGGAGCATGCAAGGTGATTTACGGTTTTTTCCCGGGATGTGCCTACCAGGCGGCTGCCGGCTACAAGGAGTCGGTGGATTCTCTTTGCAATCTTCTGGGGATTGAATTGCGCGAGATTGAAGACTGGAACTGTTGCGGGGCAACGGCTGCTTTCAGCTGCGACCGGCACAAGGCCCTGGCCCTGACCGGCCGTCTTTTCGCCCTGGCGGCCAGGCAAGGCTTTGACGAAATAGTTACCGTCTGCAATGCATGTTACAGCACCCTGAAAAAGGCTGCCAAGTTGCTTGGGAGTGATCCCGGCTTACTGGAGAATGTCAACCGGAGCCTGAAGGCGGAAAGCTTGGAATTGTCAGCGCCTGTCCCGGTAAAACACCTGCTGGAAGTCATGTTCAGGGATCGGGAAAAACTTTCCTGGCCGGAGGGGCCCTGCCGGCTTCCAAAAGACATCAAGGTGGCGACCTACTATGGGTGTCAGCTGACACGGCCCTGGCAGAACGTACCCCGAGCCTTGCGGCCGGACCTCATGGAGCAGCTCTTTACGGTTGCCGGCCTGGAAACTGTGGATCACTCGGCCCGCACACTTTGCTGCGGGGCTTCCCATGCCGTGGCCTATCCCGGACAGTGCAGGGTGCTTGTAAGCAGGATCGTCAACGAGATCAAGGCAAAAGGGGGCACCCTGGTGGCAACCATCTGCCCCTTGTGCCAGTTCAACCTCGACCAGGGTCAGCATGGCAGTTACAGGGCAAAGCTGCCGGTAGCCTATTTCACTCAGGTGTTGGGCCTGGCCCTTGGACTGCCGCCGGCTGAGCTGGGGCTGAAAAAGCTTCTGGTGCCCCTGAAAAACATTCCTGCCGGATAAAAGGCGGCCGGCAAGAAAGTGAAATCGTAGGGCTTCTTGTATGAACAGGGAAATTCCCAGAATCGGTGTCTATGTCTGCCACTGCGGTATGAACATTGCGCCCCAGGTGGATGTGGAGCAGGTGGCCGGATTTGCAGGGCGGTTGGAACACGTGGTAGTGGCCCGGGACTACAAATTCATGTGTTCCAACCCGGGCCAGGAACTGATCGAAGACGACATCAAGGCCCACAATCTCAACCGGGTGGTGGTGGCCTCCTGTTCGCCGCGGATGCACGAGGCAACCTTTCGCAAGGCCTGCCAAAAAGCAGGCCTCAGTCCTTACAATTTCCAGATGGCCAACATCCGCGAGCAGGCTTCCTGGGTAACGGCCGACAGTGGAAGGGCAACGGCCAAGGCCAAGGACCTTGTGGCCGCCGCAGTCCGGCGGGTTGCTTTTCATCACCCTTTGCAGACCCGACAGGTGGAGGTCAACAAGTCGGTCCTGGTGATCGGAGGGGGGATTGCCGGTATCCAGGCCGCCATTTCGGCCGCCGATGCCGGATACAAGGTTTACCTTGTGGAACGCGAGCCGTCCATCGGGGGCCACATGGCAAAGTTCGACAAGACCTTTCCCACCCTGGATTGCGCTGCCTGTATCATGACCCCCAAGACGGTTATCGCCGGCCAGCACGAAAACATCGAGCTTCTTACCTATTGCGAGGTGGTGGGCCTGGAGGGGTTCGTGGGCAACTACAAGGCCCGCATCCTGAAAAAACCGCGTTACGTGGATGAAGACAAGTGCACCGGATGCGGGACCTGCATGGAAAAGTGCCCCACCCGCAAGATTCCATCCGGATTCGAGGAAAACCTGACCTTCAGGCCGGCCATTTATTCGCCTTTTCCCCAGGCGGTGCCCAAGACGCCGGTCATCGACGCTGATAACTGCCGCTTGCTGGCAAAGAACAAACGCTGCGGGGTGTGTGCCAAGTTCTGCGAAGCCGACGCCATTGATTTCAACCAGGAACCCCGTCACCTGGAAATAACCGTCGGGGCGGTCATTGTTGCCACCGGTTTTTCGGCCTTCGACCCCTCGCCCATGGTTCAATACGGCTACGGCCTCTACCCCGAGGTCTATACCAGCCTCCAGTTTGAAAGGCTGAACAACGCCACCGGTCCCACGGCCGGCCGGATCTTGATGAAAGACGGCCGGGTTCCGCGCAAGGTGGCCATCATCCATTGTGTGGGCTCTCGCGACAAGAACCACCTGCCGTATTGTTCGCGGGTATGCTGCATGTATTCCCTGAAATTTTCCCACTTGGTACGTGAAAAGACCGGGGCCGAGGTATGGTCTTTTTACATCGACATGCGCAGTCCGGGCAAACTCTACGAGGAGTTCTACAACCGGGTCCAGGCCGAGGGGGTCCACCTGGTGCGGGGCAAGGTGGCCATGGTGACCGATATTGTGGACCAGCCCGGATCAGGCAATCTGACCGTGGTGGCCGAAAACACCCTCACCGGGCGTAACCTGCGCCTGCCGGTGGACATGGTGATCCTGAGCGTGGGATTGCAGCCCGCCCGGGGGGCGGAAGAGGTGGCCCGCATGACGGGGATCTCCACCGACGGCGACGGTTGGTTCACCGAGCTGCATGCCAAGCTGGCACCGGTCAACACTCCCACGGCGGGGATCTTCCTGGCCGGGTGTTGCCAAGGGCCCAAGGATATACCCGATACCGTGGCCCAGGCCATGGCCGCCGCAGGCCAGGCAACGGCCCTGCTGGCCAAGGGAACGGTGGAAACCCAGGCCGAAATATCGTCCATCGATCCTGATACCTGCAGCGGCTGTCGCAGCTGTTTGGAGGTTTGCCCTTACAATGCCATCTACTTCGATGAGGGGCGCCGGGTTGCCGTGGTCAACGATGCCCTTTGTCAGGGCTGCGGCAGTTGCGCCGCAACCTGTCCCAGCAGTGCGGCGGCGGTGGCCCAGTTCAACGATCGCCAGGTGATGGCCGAAATCGATGCTATTCTGGCCTAAGTTTGGAGGAATGGATTTAAATGGACGCTTCTTTCGAACCCAAGATCATTGCCCTGGTTTGTAACTGGTGCACGTACACCGCGGCCGACCTGGCCGGAACATCCAGGCTCAAGTACCCGGCCAACGTGCGCCTGGTAAGACTGATGTGTACCGGCATGATCGATGTCAAGTACGTCATCAAGGCTTTCCTGGAAGGGGCCGACGGGGTTTTTATCGGCGGATGCCACCCGGGTGATTGCCATTACATCAACGGCAATCTCAAGGCCCGCAAGCGGATCCGGAGCGTGGGCAGCATCCTGGAAAACTTCGGCTTCGATCCCGGGCGGCTGACCCTCCAATGGATCGGCGCCAGTGAAGGGCCGGAATTTGCCCGGCACATGACCGAATTTGTCGATACCATCAAGAAGTTGGGGCCCAATCCGATCAAAACCCGCATGATTTTGTAAGATCCGGGGACTGATATTTATGGATACATTCTTGAAAAGTCAAAAAGGAGCTCATCCGGCCATCAGGGATTTTCTGGCAACCCTGTTGAAAAAAAAGCTGGCCGATGCCGTCATGGTTTCAGCCTGTAGTCCGTATTCCAGGCTTCCCATGCCCATGTTGCTGGCAGACGCCCGCAGCCTGGAAAACGCCGTTCCGCTGGCGCCGGTGGCACCATTCAATGCCGCCCGCCAGGCGGCAACCCTCTTGCGCCAGGA